>NZ_JAMPPE010000013.1:0-133517 GCF_028480905.1 Providencia sp. PROV156
AGTCTGAAGAGCCGGTAAAACGGCTCTTTGTTTTAATTTCAACAAAAACTTCAACCAAGGAGGGAGGCGATGGCAGCCAAACAAGTTTGTCATCTTATCTGGTTTCGTAATGATCTACGGGTCACTGATAACAAAGCACTTTCCTCCGCCTGCGCAGACCCAAATGCAAAGGTAATCGCCCTTTTTACGGCAACCCCTAAGCAGTGGCAACAACATGATATGGCTGAACGGCAAATTTCATTCATTCACCAGAATCTTGTTGAACTGCAGAATTCACTCGCAGAGCTTGGTATTCCACTGGTTTGCCAAACCGTTAACCATTTCACCGATGCGGCACAATGGGTACTCGATTACGCAAAGACACAGCAAGCGGATGCCTTGTTTTTTAATCGGCAATATGAGTGGAACGAAAAACAACGAGACGAGTGGTTAATCAATCAACCTCATGGGTTGCATATCCATGCTTTCGATGATTATTTATTACTACCACCCGGCTCCGTGACGACTCAAAAAGGGGAGATGTATCAAGTTTATACTCCCTTTCGCCGAGCCTTCCTCACCCAACTTACCGTGACAGATTGCCGTTCACTACGAGCCCCAGAAAAACGAGCGGCCGCTATCAACATCGATAAGGCTTTGCCATTATTTCCGCACCAGCCAATTGAAGACTCCCAGCAATTTCCTGCCAGTGAAAAATCTGCTTTGCAGCGACTAAGGCAGTTTTGTTCCCAGAAAGTCTTCGATTATCAAAACGATAGAGATATTCCTTCTATTGATGGTACCAGCCAATTATCACCTTACCTCGCCGTGGGAGTGCTATCCCCTCGCCAATGCTTCAACCGATTACAAGCAGAGAATCCCCAAGTGTTGGATTACCCAGATAGCGGGGCATTCACTTGGTTAAATGAGTTAGTCTGGCGTGAATTTTATTCACATCTTTTAGTCGCGTTTCCACGTCTATGCCACCACCAACCATTTATTGAATGGACGCAACACATTCATTGGAATGATTCTTCAACGGATTTTGCAGCGTGGAAAACGGGGCAAACGGGTTACCCTATTGTTGATGCCGCTATGCGCCAGCTAAATACAACAGGTTGGATGCATAACCGCCTACGAATGATTGTGGCTAGTTTTTTAGTCAAAGACTTACTGATTGATTGGCGCAAAGGTGAAAAATACTTTATGAGCCAACTACTTGATGGCAGTCTAGCCGCAAATAACGGCGGTTGGCAGTGGTCAGCCTCTACTGGCGTTGATGCCTCCCCTTGGTTTCGTATCTTTAACCCAACCACTCAAGGGAAAAAGTTTGATGCGCAAGGGGCTTTTATTCGCCATTGGTTGCCCGAATTGCAGCAAGTCCCCGACAAATATATTCATACACCTCATGAATGGGCTGTGATCAGCAACACTGCGCTTAATTACCCAGAGCCGATTGTTGACCATAAACAAGCTCGGTTAGCGACTTTGGCTGCGTTTGAGGCAGGTAAACGTAATAGTTTGAAGCAATAAATCGTTTAAAATACGATAAATAGCAAAGTTATTATTTGCTTTAAGAACTACTATAACGCTTCAATCATAAGGAGCAGATATGAGCGTTATTTTACAAGTTGATTTTCCGTATCAGGGGCCATGGGGTGATGAAATGGCATCCGCAATGAATGATTTGGCGGAATCAATTAACCAAGAGCCGGGCTTTATTTGGAAGATTTGGACTGAAAACCAACAAACACAAATGGCAGGTGGTGTGTATTTGTTTGCTTCAGAAGCTGATGCACAAGCTTACCTCACCAAACACAGCGCACGATTAAAATCCTTTGGTGTTCCTGATGTTCGCGGTGAAATTTTTGCGGTAAATAACGCGCTTAGCCAATTAAACCAAGCGCAGTTTTTAGCGCAATAATTTTTAGCGCAATAAATAGCTATTGGCACTGAAATTCAAACAACATCACATCTGAGGTAAATGAGCCATCTGCTTGTACTGCAAAGTGGCTTTTTACCTCATCACTTAATGTTCCTTGGTAGTGGCGGATAGCCTCAACGAGTGCCTTTGGTGTACGCATCCGTTCGACCCAACTGGTAAATTCCAGCGCTAAACGGAAACTTTGTACTCGTTGAACAAATAGCCCTGCATTATTAAACATACCAGACCATTCTCCCGCAGAATAATCACGAATATGTGAGGTATCCCGAAGCACTTCGAGCGTTTGTAAGTAAATATCCAATAATGGATGCCCCGGTGATACCACATCAATAAAAATGCCTTTTCCACCCGGTTTGAGCACTCGGCGCACCTCACGTAGTGCTTGTTCCACATCGTGCCAATGGTGTGCTGAATAACGGCTAATCACTCGGTCAAAACAATTGTCATCAAACGGTAGAGACTCCGCAGTCCCTTTGCAGGTAGTGATATTGTTTAATTCACGTTCTTGTGCATTTTTAGCCACAACATTGAGCATTGAGTCCGATAAATCATAAGCCGTCACTGACTTCACCAACGGCGCTGCATGGAAACTGGCATGCCCTGCTCCACAGCCAAGGTCAAGCACGTCCTCGCCCTGACAGTCTTGTAGCAATTGTTGCAAAACAAGTAAGTCCTCACCTTGTGCATGAACTTGGCTGGTTAAATACGAGTTTGCTTGCTGGTCAAATTGTTGATAAACCGCTTGGTGGTGCGTTTTCATCTTTGTTTCCCTACATTCAGTTGCTAGTAACTCATCACAACAGAAAATGATTGAAAATGCACCTATTAGCTCAATAATTAATTCATATCGTATAATGACTAATGAAAATCACCTACACGACGCTCCACCAGCGTTAAAATACTGTACAACGCCACAACGGTATCATCCTGATTAAACACTTGCACATCCCATTCAACAACACCATTGGGTTTATCTTCAGCAAGTTTTTGCGTTTTTTTGATCTTTTTCTTGCACGTTAGGCGAACTTGTATGGTGTCTCCGATTTTCACCGGTTCAATAAAACGCAAACTTTCCATGCCATAATTGGCGATTACGGGCCCAACACCTGCATCAACAAATAACCCTGCGGCTGCTGAAACGACAAAATAGCCGTGCGCAATTCGTTCACCAAATAACGACTGTGCTGCGCCAATTTTATCGACGTGAACATAAAAATTATCACCGCTGAGACAAGCAAAATTAACAATATCGGCCTCTGTAACGGTACGCCTTGCAGTCAGTAATGTGTCGCCAATCGCTAAGTCTTCAAAATGTTTACGGAATGGATGAACTACATCAGCGATAGTGTCTGCCCCGCGAATCCATTGCTTGGTAATGGCTGTTAGCATCGAAGGGCTACCTTGGATGGCAGTACGCTGCATATAGTGTTTGACAGCTCTCAACCCACCGAGCTCCTCACCACCACCTGCACGACCTGGGCCGCCGTGTACCAGTAACGGAAGCGGAGAACCGTGGCCTGTAGACTCCGCGGCGGATGCTTCGTTTAAAATTAGCATCCGCCCATGTGCCCGCGCACTCGCACGAATGACCGTTTGCGCGACTTGTGCATCAGCAGTGACTAACGTCCCCGCAAGACTACCTCCACCTAAAATCGCCAACTGCACCGCCTGTTCGATATTGTCATAGCTCATTAATGTGGCGACAGGGCCAAAAACTTCAATTTCATGTACCGCAGTCGAATTAAACGGCTCTGCACAATATAACAACGTTGGTGGATAGAAAGCCCCGTACTGGCTATCTGCTCCAATAACATCCAGCTTTTCGAATTGCCCACCACATAGGACTTCACAGCCATGGTCACGTAAATAATTCACTTTCTCTTGTACGTCTTGGCGCTGTTCTAAGTTAATCAATGCACCCATTCTAACCCCTTCCACCGCAGGATCGCCCACGGTTGTGGCAGATAAACGTTTCAATAACGCCTGCTTCACATTTTCGAGCTGGTTTTTCGGCACAATAATGCGACGAATCGCGGTACACTTCTGTCCCGCTTTCGCTGTCATTTCACGAACGACTTCTTTAATGAATAAAGCAAATTCAGGCTGTTCTGGCTGGACGTCATCACCTAAAATTGCACAATTCAGTGAATCCGCTTCCATTGTAAAAGGCACTGATTTGGCAATGATACGTGGATGCGATTTTAGTTTTTGCCCTGTACTAGCCGACCCTGTAAAAGTCACCACATCTTCAAAATCGAGGTGTTCAAACATATCGCCAACACCACCGCAAACCAGTTGAATTGCGCCATCAGGTACCAGGCCGCTATCCACCATTAACTTCACCATCGCCTGTGTTAACTGTGCTGAGGCGGTTGCTGGTTTGATAATAGCAGGCATGCCAGCAAGCCATGTTGGAGCCAGTTTTTCTAACATACCCCAGCACGGGAAGTTAAATGCATTAATGTGCAGGGCAACGCCACGGCGAGATGTTAAAATATGATGCCCAATAAATTGCCCTTGTTTCGATAATGGGATCATTTCATCTTCAGGCCAAATCGTGTCATCTGGTAGCTCACGGTTAGCGAGCCCCGAATAAGAAAATAGTGTGGCAATTCCCCCTTCAATATCCACCCAGCTATCCGCTTTGGTTGCACCAGTTTGTGCCGAAATCGCATATAACTGCGCTTTATGTTCCAGTAGATATTTTGCTAGGGCCTTAAGCATTTGCCCGCGTTGCTGGAATGTCATCGCTGACAATATTTCGCCCCCCACTTGGCGACCATATTGCAAACTTTCAGCTAACGGCAACCCTTCAGTCGTCACCGTATATAAGGTTTCATTCGTTAGCGCATGGTGAATTTTTCGCCCTTCGCCCTCACCTTGTACCCATTTTCCCATAATGTAACTTGTTAAATGCTGCATATTCCTCTCCAGAAATAAAAAACATCAATTCAAATCAGATGACAAATATGTATCATAAAAATAATCATAGAAGCTAATTTAAATTTAACAAATTAAGAACAATTTTATATAAAATGCCTATTTTCATTAAAACCACACAAAAATCAATAAATTTAACTAATTGTTTTTTATTTAATTTTACTTATTGATTGTGAAGTGCATCGCAAAACAAGGTTAATGAATATTGATCTTTATGTTAACAATTCCTAGCATTGATGTTAAATAAACATGATTCACTATTTTAATAAAAAATAACATTAACGAATCACTTAATGGAAAGATCAATGAGCGAGCATAACCAGGCTAACTTCGAAGCCAAAATCGAAGCAGATATTTCCATCGAGCCCAAGGACTGGATGCCCGATGCGTATCGGCAAAACCTTATCCGCCAAATTGGTCAGCATGCCCATTCAGAAGTCGTCGGCATGCTACCAGAAGCGAATTGGCTGACTCGAGCCCCAACACTCCGCCGTAAAGCGATTTTACTGGCCAAAATTCAAGATGAAGCAGGCCATGGTTTATACCTGTATAGCGCTGCCGAAACCCTTGGTTGCTCTCGTCAAGATATCTACCAAAAGCTACTTGATGAAAAAATGAAATATTCCTCCATTTTTAACTACCCGACATTAAGTTGGGCAGACGTAGGAGTGATTGGATGGCTTGTCGATGGTGCGGCAATTGTGAACCAAGTTGCATTGTGTCGTGCCTCTTATGGCCCTTATGCACGAGCAATGGTGAAAATCTGTAAAGAAGAAAGTTTTCACCAACGCCAAGGTTATGAAGCTGTTATGGCACTTGCAGAAGGCACCGATGAGCAAAAAGTGATGCTGCAAGATGCGATAAACCGCTTTTGGTGGCCAGTGCTAACGATGTTCGGCCCCAATGATTCGGACTCCCCGCACAGCGCTCAAAGCATGGCTTGGAAAATCAAGCGCTTCAGTAATGATGAGCTACGGCAAAAGTTTATTGATAACACCGTTCCGCAAGTGGAAGCGTTAGGTATGACGATCCCTGACCCTGATCTGGTTTGGGATGAAGAACTTGGGCATTACCGTTTTGGTGAAATCGACTGGGAAGAGTTTTATCAAGTTATTAAAGGCAATGGCATTTGTAATCACGAACGCCTTAGCGCTAAGCGCAAAGGGTGGGAAGACGGCGCATGGGTACGTGAAGGTGCAATGGCACATAGCCGCAAACAAAAATCCGTTAAAACCGCGGCTTAATCACTGACCATTTTACGAAAAGGAAAACACCATGAGCAATCAAGATTGGCCTTTATATGAAGTTTTTGTCCGTAATAAGCAAGGGCTTGCGCATCGTCATGTCGGCAGTTTACATGCGGCTGATGACCAAATGGCACTGGAGAATGCCCGCGATGCATATACAAGGCGTAGCGAAGGCTGCTCAATTTGGGTGGTGAAGGCCGCACATTTAATTGCCTCACAGCCCGAAGATAAAAGCACCTTCTTCGACCCTGCGGATACCAAAGTCTATCGTCACCCAACCTTCTATACCATCCCTGATGGTATCAAAAACATGTAAGGAGCTTGCCATGAACCAACAAGAACAGCTCCACCATTACACATTACGACTTGGCGATACCCCCTTAATTTTAGCGCAGCGCCTGTGCGAATGGTGTGGCCATGCCCCTGAGCTCGAAATTGACCTTGCGTTATCCAATATCGGCTTAGATTTGCTAGGGCAAGCGCGTAACTTTTTGAACTATGCCGCGCAATTAAAAGGAACTGAGTGCGATGAAGACACCCTTGCTTTTTTGCGTGATGAACGAGAATTCAGCAATTTATTATTGGTTGAACAACCCAACAATGGCTTTGATGACACTTTAGTGCGCCAATTTTTTATGGATGCTTATCATGTTCCATTATATGAAGCGCTAATTCATAGCCGTGATGAACAACTGTCTGCCATTGCTGAGAAATCCCTCAAAGAAGCCGTTTATCACTTGCGTTTTAGCCGTGGTTGGATGATCCGTTTAGGGGATGGCAGTGAAGAAAGTCATCAACGAATCCAACGTTCAGTCAATGAGTTATGGCGTTTTACTGGCGAACTTTTCCATGCTGATGACGTTGAAATCGCACTTAGCGAATTAGGCATCGCCGTTGACCCACGTTCTTTACAAGCCGCATGGTTAAACACCATTAACGAAACATTCACTGAAGCGACCCTCACTGTGCCGGAGAAAAAAGCGTATCGCTTAGGCGGCAAGCAAGGCAGCCATACTGAACATTTGGGCTTGTTATTAACACAATTGCAGTTTGTGCAACGCGCTTACCCGAACTGCCAGTGGTGATGCTATGGAACAGAGACTGCAACATTGCGAACTTCAATCGCCCCAGGTTCACCAGATCTGGCAACAGCTCCACCAAATACCCGATCCTGAACTACCCGCACTCTCTATTACTGATCTTGGCATGATCCGCAATGTGCTACCTGCGGCTCAGGGTTGGAAAGTTATTTTTACACCTACCTATTCAGGTTGCCCAGCAACTGAATTTTTACTCAATGAAATTAAAACTGTTCTAGGTAATGCGGGTTTTCCAAATATCGATATCGAAATTCTGTTAACCCCTTCGTGGACAACAGATTGGATGAACCAAGATGCAAAAAGACGCTTGCGTGAATTCGGTATCGCACCACCACAAGGTACGTCCTGCGAGCACCCAGAACACAAAGGTGCGGTTCGTTGCCCACGTTGTGACAGCGAGCAGACCGAAAAAATTAGTGAATTTGGTTCCACTGCATGCAAGGCATTGTATCGATGCACTGAATGCTTAGAACCGTTTGATTACTTTAAATGTATTTAGGGGCACCTATATGACTGTATTTCATCGTTTAAGTATTGCTGCCATTGAGCGTGACACCCCTGATGCTGTCGCCATTACTTTTAACGTACCCGATGCATTACGAGAGCAATATCATTACCGCCCGGGGCAACACCTCACATTAAAAGCCTCTATTAATGGTGAAAACCTACGTCGCTGTTATTCCATTTGCAGCTCACCGGATGAAAACACGCTAAAAATTGGGGTGAAAGCCATTTACGAGGGGCGCTTCTCTAATTTCGTTAACCAAGAGCTACAAGTTGGCGATAGCCTTGATGTGATGGTTCCGCAAGGGCAATTTGGCTATCAGCCAGAAGCAGATAACCACGCACACTACCTTGCCGTCGCTGCTGGCTCTGGGATCACACCATTGCTCTCCATTATTAAAGCCACATTACAAACTGAACCCAAAAGCAGTTTTGTGTTGATTTATGGTAATCGAAATAGCCGCTCAGTGATGTTTAAAGAAAGCATCGCAGACCTAAAAAACCGTTTTGCAACACGTTTCCAAGTTCTCTACCTATTCAGCCAAGAACAGCAAGATAGCGAACTACTCAGCGGCAGGATTAGCCAACAACAGCTCAGCGCCTTAAATAACACCTTATTAAATTTTAAACAATTTGATCGGGCGTTTATTTGTGGGCCCGACAGCATGATGGATGAGGTACATGACACGCTAGTCGGCTATGGCATGCCAAAGGAATATGTTCACACCGAGCGTTTCAATACTTCAGGCGCTAAATTCAAACCCACAACAGCTATGACTAGCGAAACACGTCAAGTCAGTATTCACCTTGATGGCAGAACGATGGATATCGCCATGGATAGCCAAGACGACAGTATTTTGGATGCCGCACTGCGCCAAGGTGCGGATTTGCCCTACGCCTGTAAAGGGGGCGTTTGCGCAACCTGCAAATGTAAATTGCGCTCTGGTGAAGTGGAAATGGGGGTCAATTACAGCCTCGAACCCGACCAAATCGCTGCGGGGTACATTCTTAGCTGCCAAGCGTGGCCAAAAGGCGATGGTGTTGTTTTAGACTTTGACGTGTAGGAGCTGTAATGGAAAACCACTGGATTTTGTCACAACAACATAACCGCGTTTTGACACTCACGTTAAACCGCCCTGAAGTGCGTAATGCCCTGAGCACCGCCTGCTTAGAGTTGCTCGTTCAGCACCTCGAACAAGCACAAATAAATGATGAGGTCGGTGCGATCGTAATCACCGGAAATCCGCGTTTTTTCGCAGCCGGTGCCGACCTTAAAGAACTACAGCAACAAACCGTTGCGAATGCGATCACCGATAAACGCCCCCAAGTTTGGCGCAGGTTATCCATGATATCAAAACCTATTATTAGTGCTGCAAATGGTTATGCACTAGGGGCAGGTTTTGAATTATTACTCGCCAGCGACATCATCATTGCCGGTGAGTCCGCTCGCTTCGGCTTACCCGAAATTACTCTGGGTTTAATGCCAGGTGCGGGAGGAACACAGCGTTTAATTCGCGCGGTGGGCAAATCCCTCGCCATGCAAATGGTACTAACGGGTGAACCAATCAGTGCAAAACACGCGTTGCAAGCAGGGTTAATCAGTGAGATTTGTGTGGATGAATTGGTGTTAGAACGCGCCCAAAAACTGGCAGAGCGCATCGCGATGCATGCGCCTTTAGCGGTACAAGCCGCGAAAGCATCACTGGTGCATTCTCAAGAAAACCACCTTACTGAGGGGTTACAGCTTGAGCGCCAATATTTTGTGACTTTAGCGGGTACCAACGATCGACGTGAAGGGATCGAGGCATTCTTCGAAAAACGAAAACCCCAGTTTACAGGACAATAATCATGACCAATGAAGCAATGATCCTCACTACTTTAGAAAATGGGGTTCTCACCGTCACTCTCAACCGCCCCGATAGGCTGAATAGTTTTAACGATGAAATGCATCGTCAGCTCAGTGAAGCAGTCAAAATAGCAGAACGCGATGAAACCGTACGCTGTTTAGTGGTCACTGGCGCAGGCCGTGGATTTTGTGCCGGTCAAGATCTGAATGATCGTAATGTGAGCGTGGGCAGTGACGCTCCCGATCTCGGTTTCTCTGTTGAAACTTATTATAACCCCTTGATCCGTCGCCTAACCGCATTACCAAAACCAATTATTTGCGCGGTCAATGGTGTTGCAGCGGGTGCAGGAGCCGCCATTGCACTCGCTGGTGATATTGTCATTGCCGCAAAAAGTGCCAGTTTTATTCAATCTTTTTGCCGCCTTGGCTTGGTTCCTGACTCAGGGGGGAGTTGGTTTTTACCTCAATTAGTCGGCCATGCACGGGCAATGGGGATGGCATTATTAGGCGATAAAATAAGTGCGGAGCAAGCATTACAGTGGGGAATGATTTGGCAAGTCACTGAAAATGAAGAACTCACTAATACCACTCAACAGCTTGCGCAACACCTTGCGACCCAACCCACTTATGGCTTAGGGCTTATCAAAAAAGCCATTTATGCCGCGGCAACTAACACTCTTGATGAGCAACTCAACCTTGAGCGCGACTTACAGCGCCTTGGCGGGAGAAGTGAAGATTATCGCGAAGGAGTTAGTGCTTTTTTAAATAAACGTGAACCACAGTTTAAAGGAAGATAATCATGACCTTACCTTTGAATTTAGCCATCAATACCGTCGCCGTTATTGGCGCAGGCACTATGGGTATTGGTATTGCGCAAGTTGCCGCGAGCGCGGGTTTACGTGTCTTGTTGTTTGATGTTAACCAAGAGGTTTTACGTCACTCCCTTACCGAAATGACTCAACGGCTCAATAAGCGCGTGGAGCAAGGAAAAGCAAAACCCGAGGTCACTGAGGCAATTATCGCAAAAATTGCAGTGGCAAAAAGTCTCTCGGCACTGTCAGATGCACAATTGGTAATAGAAGCTGTTGCTGAAAAACTTGAGGTAAAGCAAACCATTTTCAGTGAACTTGAAGGCATTTGTAACGAAAAAACCATTTTTGCTAGTAATACTTCATCGTTATCAATTACCGCAATCGGTAGACAATTAACTCATCCAGAACGTCTTGCAGGATTACACTTTTTTAATCCCGCTCCCGTGATGAAATTGGTTGAAGTGATCCGCGGGCTAGAAACATCAGATACGGTGATAAAACAGCTAAAAGAATTGACGCTATCATTTGGAAAAGTGCCAGTGATTTGCCGTTCCACCCCTGGTTTTATTGTCAACCGTGTGGCTCGGCCTTTCTACGCAGAAACAATGCGTGCCCTTGAAGAACAAATTGCGTCCCCTGCCACATTAGACAGCGCCATACGTGACGCCGGTGGTTTCGCTATGGGGCCATTACAACTAACAGATTTAATTGGTCATGATGTGAACTATGCGGTGACTGAATCGGTATTTCAGGCCTTTGGGTATGACCCACGCTTTCAAACCTCATTAATGCAATTGGAATTAGTCCAAGCGGGTCATTTAGGCCGTAAATCGAAGCAAGGATTTTATCATTATGATGATAATAAACCCCAGCCTTTACCTTTAGTCGCAGAAAAAATTCACCTTGACCAGCCTCTAAACATAAAAGCTCATGGCGATTGGCAGATATTTCCTGAGTTTGCGCAGCTTTTAACTGAAAATGGGATCTCTCTCGAAGGATTAACACAACATTCCGAACAATTCCCAACACTTATTGTTAATGACGTTATTATTATGTTAACGAATGGTGAATTGGCGTCATCACATACGCAAATACAAAAACAAGCGGTCGTACATTTTGATTTGTCAGCAAATTACCTTACAGCAAAAGCCATCACGATAAGCTGTGCAGCACAAAATAATACGCAGCAAAACCAACAAGCAATCGCATTTTTTCAATCATTAGGCAAACACGTGATTGTATTACCAGACTACCCTGCGCTGTTAACCATGAGAACGGTCGCGATGTTGTGCAATGAGGCATTAGATATCGTCAATAAGGGAATAGCAACTGCGTTAGATACCGATAATGCCATGTGTTTTGGTGTGAATTACCCCAAAGGCCCACTCGCTTGGGGGATGCAACTTGGCTGGCAACGCGTGCTGTCCGTACTTGAAAATTTAGCACAGTTTTATGGCGACAGCCGTTATCGGCCAAACCCACTTTTAAGGCAATTAGCAGCCGGTTATCAATCTTTATCTTTCAAGGAGCAACCATGATTTCACTGCCAAACGATACACTGGCCCAGCAATCAGCTCACATTATGTACCGTGATGATGCATGTGCAAAAGCTATGGGTATGTCCATTGAAAAAGTCGAAGAAGGCTTTGCGCAATTGAAGATGCCTATCACAGCACAAATGCTTAACGGCCATAAAACCTGCCACGGCGGGCAATTATTTAGCCTTGCCGACACTGCATTTGCCTACGCCTGTAATAGCCAAGGGCATGCCGCTGTTGCCTCAATGTGTTCCATTGATTTTATTCGTCCCGGTTTTGAAGGTGACTTACTGACTGCCACTGCCACGATGAAACACCAAGGCAAACGTAACGGCTTATATGAAGTCGAGATAACTAACCAAGATGGCAAAACACTCGCTCTATTTCACGGTCGCTCTCATCGGTTAGGCCATCGTTTAACAGGAGAACAATCATGATAGATGCGTTTATTTGTGATGGTGTCCGCACCCCAATTGGCCGCTACGGTGGCGCTTTATCACCATTACGTCCTGATGACCTTGCCACAGTACCATTAAAAGCCTTAATGGAAAGGCACCCGCAACTCGATTGGTCATTAACTGACGACATCATTTTAGGTTGCGCAAACCAAGCAGGAGAAGACAACCGTAATGTAGCTCGCATGGCAGGACTGTTATCCGGGCTCCCTGTTTCAGTTTCTGGTACCACCATTAACCGCCTATGTGGTTCTGGGCTAGATGCCATTGCATTAGCGGCAAGAAGTATCAAATCTGGTGAGTCCGGGCTCATGATTGCCGGAGGCGTCGAGTCCATGAGCCGAGCGCCGTTTGTCATGGGCAAACAAGAATCTGCATTCTCACGCCAAGCGCAAGTATTTGATACCACTATTGGCTGGCGCTTTATCAACCCGCTGATGGAACAACAGTTTTCCACAGATTCGATGCCAGAAACTGCGGAAAATGTGGCTGAAACCTACCAAATTAGCCGTGAAGACCAAGATGCTTTTGCATTACGCAGTCAACAGCGTACTGAAACTGCCAAAGTTAACGGTATTTTTGCGCAAGAAATCATCCCTGTCACGGTTAAACAACGTAAAAATGAATACGTCGTCAGTGAAGACGAGCATCCAAGAGCAGAAACGACATTTGAACAATTACAAAAACTAAAAACCCCGTTTCGCGATAACGGGACTGTAACAGCAGGTAATGCTTCTGGTGTTAATGATGGAGCTGCCGCACTGATTATCGCATCCGGCACTATTGCCAAGCAGCAAGGGCTAACACCACGGGCTCGTATCATCGCTACAGCCACTTGCGGCGTTGAGCCAAGATTGATGGGGATCGGTCCACTTCCTGCCTCGCAAAAAGTATTAAAAATGGCAGGGCTCACCATCGAACAAATGGATGTTATTGAACTAAACGAAGCCTTTGCCGCTCAAGCACTCGCCGTTTTAAGGGGGCTTGGTTTACCTGATGATGCCTCACACGTTAACCCTAACGGGGGAGCCATTTCGTTAGGCCATCCACTTGGAATGAGTGGAGCAAGGCTTGTTATTGCCGCTATCAATGAGCTGCACCGCAAGCAGGGGCGTTATGCATTATGCACCATGTGTATCGGTGTTGGCCAAGGGATAGCAATGATTATTGAACGAGTCTGAACAACGTCTTAATACAAATAAAAGCAGCCTGAAAACCCGACACCTGCTCAGGCAAATACCAGAAACGTCATTTATTCACGTGAACTGGTGACCATAATAATTATGAGGACAGGCAATTATGAGCAATATACAAGATAGCATCGACCCAATTGAATTTGCATCGCGGGATGAGATCGAGTCTTTACAGTATTCTCGAATGAAGTGGACACTCACTCACGCCTATGAAAACGTCCCCATGTATCGAAAGAAATTCGATGATGCGGGTGTACACCCTGACGATTTCAAACAACTGAGTGATATCGAAAAATTCCCTTACACGACCAAACAGGATTTACGTGAAAACTACCCATTTAGCACCTTTGCCGTGCCAATGGACCAAATCATCCGCATTCACGCCTCTTCGGGAACTACAGGGCGTCCAACTGTTGTGGGTTACACCCAACGGGATATCGATAACTGGGCTGATCTGATCGCACGTAGTTTACGTTCTGCAGGCACTGTCCGAGGCGATAAAGTCCATGTTGCTTACGGCTATGGTTTATTCACCGGAGGCCTAGGCGCTCATTATGGCGCGGAACGCCTAGGGGCTGCAGTGATCCCTATGTCTGGTGGGCAAACTGAAAAACAAGCGCAACTAATCGCGGATTTCAAACCCGATGTGATCATGGTAACTCCATCGTACTGCTTAAGTATTATTGATGAACTTGAGAAAATCATGGGCGGAGATGCTAGTAAGTGCTCACTTAGATTAGGTGTCTTTGGCGCTGAACCTTGGACAGAATCTCTCAGAACAGAAATTGAAACCCGCCTTGGTATCAAAGCGTTAGACATTTACGGTTTATCTGAAGTCATGGGGCCTGGTGTCGCTATGGAGTGTGCAGACTCAGGAGAGAGTGGCCCAACTATCTGGGAAGACCATTTTTATCCCGAAATTATTTCCCCCAATACCTTAAAAACATTAGGAGCGGGTGAACATGGTGAGTTAGTGTTTACTACCTTGACAAAGGAAGCTATGCCTGTGATTCGTTACCGAACTCGCGACCTCACCCACCTTATGCAGGGGGTAAATCGTAATATGCGTCGAATTGGTAAAATCACCGGTCGTTCAGATGACATGATGATTATTCGCGGCGTAAATGTGTTCCCTTCTCAGATTGAAGAACAAATTATGCAGTTTAAGGAGCTTTCTCCCCACTATCAGTTAGAGATTGGTCGCCAAGGCAATATGGACAACTTATCTGTCCGTGTTGAGCTCAAACACCCTGAACAACTCACTTATGATGAACGCTGTAATATCTGCCACCATTTAAAGCACCGAATCAAATCCATGGTTGGCATTAGCACCCGTATTAGTATTGTAAATTGCGGCGATATCCCTCGTTCTCAAGGCAAAGCCGAACGAGTAATTGATACTAGAATTGCGATTTAATTCAAATTATTAAGGCATATTGGAGTGAACTACTCTGATATGCCTTAATCTCTGAGAAAGTGTTCAAAACAGGTAATGGAAGACAACCTTTAAATTTATGTCTACTATTCAGTAAGCCTTCTGATACATAAATTTTATAGATGAAATATAAATGGAAAATAAACTTAGCCAATTCATACAACATGCAATAGCAAGCCAGCCCATTAGTGGTACGTCTCTAATTAGCTCACTCTATGGTGATGCTTTGCACCATCGTGGTGGCGAAGTGTGGTTAGGAAGCTTAACTAAGCTGTTAGAACCGATGGGCTTTACTGACCGCTTTGTTCGAACCTCCGTTTTCCGTTTACAAAAAGAAGGTTGGCTCGATGTAGAAAAAATCGGCCGTCGCAGCTATTACCGCATTTCTGAACGAGGGCAAAGTCGGTTTCGCCGTGCAGAAAATAAAATTTACCTCGCAGGGCAGCCTGATTGGGATGGAAAGTGGGATTTACTACTCCTCGAAGCGGCTGATAAAGACGAAAAAATTAGGCTAAAAAAGGAACTGAGTTGGCTCGGTTTCGGGCAATTTAACACGTCTCTCATGGCGGCACCAAGCTGTGCGCAAAGTGATGTACCGACACTACTTAATGAACTCAATGCTACGGAAAATGCCATTTATTTTCATGCCGATTACCCCTATAGCCGCTCAGAAAAAAACCTCAAAGAACTGGTTTCACACGCTTGGTCTTTGCAAGAAATTTCAGAGCATTACCATCAGTTTATTTCCTTATTTAGGCCACTTGCACTACTCCTTAAAGAAAATACTGACGCACAGATTTCCCCTGAACACTGCTTTCAGCTACGTTTGTTACTGATCCACTTCTACCGACGTGTCACGCTTAAAGACCCGTTATTACCTGATGAACTCCTTCCTACACAATGGGAAGGCCATATTGCTCGCCATCTTTGCACCAATATTTATCAACGCATTGATCAAGCGGCAACCCAATATGTTTCTGAACAGTGCGAAACGACGGTTGGCGAACTGCCTCAGCCATCCAGCGCTTATTATCGCCGCTTTGGTGGAGTACTCAGAGATATAGCCGCCTAAATACACATTACAGGAGCCTGTATGCCTTTTTATCAAATCGATGGTATTACGCCCGTCGTAAGCCCTGAAAGTTTTGTGCACCCTACTGCTGTGGTAATTGGTGATGTTATTATTGGCAAAAATGTCTATATTGGCCCAAACGCCAGCTTACGTGGGGACTTTGGTCGCTTGATCATTAAAGATGGTGCCAATGTGCAAGATAATTGTGTCATGCACGGTTTCCCGCAATATGAAACGATCGTCGAGGAAAATGGGCACATTGGTCATGGGGCAATTTTGCATGGCTGCCATATCAAACGTAATGCGCTAGTCGGGATGAATAGTGTAATTATGGATGGAGCCGTAATTGGCGAAAATTCCATAGTGGGCGCATGCGCCTTCGTCAAAGCTGAAGCTATCTTTCCAGAAAATAGTTTAATTGTCGGCACTCCAGCCAAGGTCTTGCGCGCTTTATCAGACAAAGAAATTGCCTGGAAAACCAGCGGAACTAAAGATTATCAAAACTTAGTCACACGCTGCTTAAACACCTTTAAAGAAGTCGAACCACTCAAAGAAATCGAAACGAACCGACCCACTCTAAGTTTCGAGAATGTGATCCCTAAATCCCAGTTATAAGCTAGATGGGGCTAAAATACGTAGCCCCATCCATTAATTATTTCGCATTACTGCCAAATGGTGGCTTAGCAAACCAAACGGTAATAATCAGCGCAATAAATACCCAACCGCATAACCAGAAAATCTCATTTGCAGCAATAATTAACCCTTGGCTAGTAATTTGCTGGGCAATAAAACCGGAAGTCTGTTCGGTACTCAGCCCATGAGCGGCCATTTCTTGATACATCCCTAAAGATTCAGGATTGTAATCGGTAATAAATTCCGTTAATTGGCTATGATGCACGGCTTCTCTATCGCTCCACAGCGTTGTGGTAATGGAAGTCCCTATTGAACCCGCTAAGGTACGGAAGAAGTTAGCTAAACTCGACGCAGAAGCGAGTTTTTCCGGCGGTAAACCTGAAAGTGTCAATGTAGTCAGTGGCATAAAGAAACAAGCCACTGCCATCCCTTGTACCAATTGCGGCCAAACCACAGCAGAAAAGCCCATACTCGGTTCAAAAGTATATGCACGCCAGAAGAAGCAAATTGCATAGAATACAAAGCTAAAGGTCACTATCCAGCGAATATCGAGAAAATCAGATAATTTTGCCACTGGAGCCGAGAACAACACAGGCAATAAGCCAATAGGTGCCAATGCGAGCCCTGCCCATGTTGCCGTATAGCCATAAACTTCCTGTAAAAGTTGCGGCAACAAGACAATAGCACCGAAATAGGCCATATATGCCAAGCTGACAGAAATCGTTCCGATGGTAAAATTGCGCGATTTAAATAACGATAATTCGACAATTGGGTTTTTATCTGTGAGTTCCCAAATAACGAGGAATACCAACGCAATCGCTGAAACAACGGCTAAGATAACAATTTCATTAGACGCCAACCATCCCAGTTCCTTACCTTTGTCGAGCAGAACTTGTAAGCAACCAACTCCCACAGAAAGTAGTGCCAAACCAATCACATTGAATGGCACTTTCACAACCGTCGACTCCATCCCTTTTAGGATAATTGAGCCGACAATAATGACGAAAATGCCTAAAGGCACATTCATAAAGAATATCCAGCCCCAATGGAAGTTATCACTAATATAACCACCAAAAATAGGACCGAATACTGGGGCTAAAATAATCGTCATCGACCAAAATGCTAACGCCATATTTTGCATTTTTGGCGGATAGCAACGCATGATAAGACTTTGCGAAAGCGGGATCACTGGCCCGGCGACGGCCCCTTGCAATACGCGGTATAAAATCAGCATACCAAGGCTATCGGAAAACCCACAAAGTAATGAAAATAATGTGAAAAGTGCCGTTGCCCATAAGAAAACACGGATTTCACCAAAACGCTTCGCCAAATAACCAGAAATGGCAATTGAAATCGCATTCGATACGCCAAAAGAGGTAATCACCCATGTCCCTTGAGACATAGAAACCCCAAGGTCACCGGCAATAGTCGGGATAGCCACGTTAGCAATCGTGGAATCAAGCACCTGCATGAAGGTCGCAAGGGACAACGCAATGGTTGCCCATACCAGTTTTGCACCCTTAAGTGGTTGAATATCTGCCACAACGGCTCCTTTCAAGCTAGTCTGCGTTATCGCTGATAATGGTGTCGATGATGTGGTCGACATCACTTAAGTTTAAGACCAACACATCACTTTCAAATGCTGGTGCTGTACGCTGGACTTCCGCTAAAACAGGGCCATTCTGGTCTTTAATATCTATGGTGACATTCATGGATAACCCAATGCGTAATGGGTGCTTCGCCACCTGCTCAGGGTCTAATTCAACACGTACAGGCAAGCGCTGTACGACTTTAATCCAGTTCCCTGTCGCGTTTTGGGCGGGTAATAATGAGAAAGCACTGCCGGTTCCCATATCAAGCCCGACAACGGTACCGTTATAAACGATATCATCTCCGTAAAAATCACTGTTAATCGTCACGGGTTGCCCAATACGGACTTTTTCCAGTTGGGTTTCTTTGAAGTTTGCATCTACCCAAACAGGCTGAACAGGCACAATGGCCATTAAAGAGCTCTGTGGGCTGACTTGAGAACCAACTTGAACATTACGCCGTGAAACATACCCCGTCATCGGGCTTTTAATTTCAGTACGTTGTAAGTTTATCCACGCACTGCGCACGCTATCAGCCGCTTGCTGAATTGCTGGTTGTTTTTTGAGCTCTGTATTACGCAACAATGCACGGTTGGCATTATATTGTTGAATAGAAATATCCAGAGCTGCCTGAGCAAGTTGCACCGCTTCTTGGGAGTGCTGTAAGTCTTCCTTCGAAATGGTACCGCTGCGGCCTAAAGCCACACGACGTTGATAATCTTTTTGCGCTTGCGCAAGTGTCACCCGGTTTTTTTGAATTTGCGCTTGATATTCATCACCATTGATATAGAGCTCTTTGGTTTTGCGCACGGTTGTTGCTAAATCATGTTTGGCTTGTTCGAATGCTAAGCGGGCGTTAGTTTTATCTAATACAACGAGTACATCACCCGCCTTTACCAAGTCGGTGTTTTCAAAGTTAACTTGAGTAACATTACCCGTTGTTTGCGCAACTATCGGGATTTGCAAGCCAGATACATAGGCATCATCGGTATATTCTTGAAAGCGTAAAACTAAAAACCAATAAGCACCGTAGGCTACAAATAATAGAATGATAATTATTGTGGCTATCACCATCCATATTGTTCTGCGTTTTTCATTCGTCGTTTTTTGATTATGTGTTTCTGAATGGGTATCTTGACTCATAATAACTCTCAAGTTCTGAAATCAATATTAATTCTTCCTATATATTTACGAACTATATGTAATAAAGCAATAGCTAATAATTTACAATCAAATTAATCCCAACAAAAAACCATTAATTCATTGATATAAAACAACTAATTAAAAGCAAATCAAATCAAGCATTAAATTGATGTTTATTATCAATTTAATCAAAATCATTCTTAATTAGATTGAAAGTGAAAATTAAAAATATATTAAATAATATTTACTCGTAATAAAAATCAATCATTCAATTATCGACATTCTTTTTTAGATGTGAAGCCCCTATTTATTAGGCTATATTTATGATTTCTTAACTTGGAGTTTTCATTTTTGATCACGGGCTGCCGCTTGCTTTTTAATACCACTGATTGTCTCGATTTTCATTTTTGTCCTCATCAATACAACATTAATAAACTCAATACGGTGCTTAATAGAGTAACGAAGTACGCTAGTATTGCTGGCCTATCGGCCGGCTTTTATCTCTTTACCAGTACTTAATATTATTCATTAGGTTAACGAGGTTATCCCCAAGGATACGGGCTAATTTTGAATGTATGTTTCATATAACTCAAATTTTTTTAGTGAACGTTGGCGCTAGAGTAGATTTACACACCGATAAACACCATAAACCAAAGTTAAGCCTTAATTTTTCGTCACGCTTGGTAAAAACGGTAAAAGGGGGGAAAACACCTTAGGTGAAAATTCTTAGCTGAGATCAAATATTGCTCATAAATTAGCTAGCTCATTATTTATTTTTGATATGTTTTAGTGATAATATTCGCAAACAATATAATTATCATTCTCATTTATATTTACTAGGGATAACTATGACTTTGCAATATCACTACACCCTTATTGCCGCCGGTGTTTGTGCGGCTTTATCTTCATTTAGCGCTACAGCAGCAGACAATAAAACAGATACCATGGTCGTCAGTGCGTCAGGCTTCTCGCAACAACTGCGTGATGCTCCTGCTAGTGTGACCGTGATCAGTGCAGACCAATTACAAAATAAACCTGTCCGTGACCTCGCCGATGCCGTTAAAGACGTGGAAGGGGTGAGTATCGTTGGGGCCGCCAACAAACAAGATATTAATATCCGTGGCTTACCCGGCGAATACACGTTGATATTGGTCGATGGGCGTCGTCAAAATAGCCGTGAATCACGTCCAAATGGGAGCGGTGGTTTTGAAGCGGGCTTTATGCCACCTGTCGAAGCGATTGAACGCATCGAAGTGATCCGTGGACCTATGTCCTCCCTGTATGGTTCTGATGCGATGGGTGGTGTTATCAATATCATCACCAAAAAAGTGACCAATGAATGGCACGGTAGTGTGACAACCGGCGCAATTATCCAAGAAAACAGTGATAGCGGTAATTCAACCGACGGTAACTTCTACCTATCTGGTCCATTAATTCAAGATAAACTCGGCCTGCAATTGTATGGTGGTGGTAACTACCGTCAGGAAGATAAAATCTTAGAAGGTCATCATCAACGTGATAACCGCAGCTTAACAGCCAAATTAACCTTTACACCACAAGAGAACCAAACGTTCTTATTAGAAGCGGGTCGTAGCACCCAAGAGAAAACATCGACACCAGGTAAATCTGGATCTGAATATGAAATTCGTGGTGGGGACAAGCAATATAATTCCAAAGAAGAGTGGCATAATGACCGCAACCATGCAGCTCTGACTTATAAAGGTGAGTGGGATTCTTTTAATACTGAGCTCAGTGTTTACCAAGAAAAAACCAAACGTAAAATAAAATCCCAAGACCGTAATCAAACAACAGGGCATTGGGAAGGCGGTTATGAAGACCGCGTACCCGAAATTACCAATACCGTTGTTGATGGAAAAGTGGTGGCTTTCCTGCCGGACAACATCTTAACCGTCGGCGGGCAATATCAGTACTCAAAACTCAAAGACAGCTCCTTGGTCTCAAAAGGCGTAATGGAAAAAACCAGTATGTCAGTCGATCAATCAGCACTGTTTGTCGAAAATGAATTTACCGCAACGGATGATCTGATCTTAACTGGTGGACTACGTTTAGATCACCACGAAACTTATGGTAACCATTGGAACCCAAGGGGTTATGCCGTTTATTATCTGACGGATGAGATCACCATTAAAGGGGGCGTTTCTTCTGCTTTCCGCGCACCTACATTACGTGAAATCAGTAAAGGTTATGGCACCTCTACCCAAGGGGGGAACGGGATTATCTACGGTAACCCAGACCTAAAACCGGAAAAAAGCGTTAGTGAAGAAATCAGTATTGCCTATAACCATGAGTCTGGCTTTAATGCGAGCTTAACGTTCTTTAATACCGACTTCAAAAACAAGCTAACTAGCTACTCACTTAACCAACCCGACCCTAACCACCCTAACCTCACGTTATATACCTACGATAATGTGGGTAAAGCGAACATCAAAGGTGTTGAAGTTGCAACAGGTATTCCTATCGCACAGGATTGGAATCTTAACCTAAATTACACATACACCGATTCCGAACGTAAAAGTGATGATGAGAAATTAGGTAACGGTATTTCCTTAAAAGGTTATCCATTGGATAAAACACCAAAACATATTGCTAATGCGAAATTGGATTGGAACTTCAATGAAGACCTCACTTTATACACACGTGCGCATTATGAAGGAAAACAGGTGTGGGCAGCACAACGTAATGGTTCTAAAGTGCCTCGCTATCGTAGTGGCTATACCACTATGGATGTCGGCGCAACCTATCAATTATTTAAAAACACTAAACTGAACTTTGCGGTGCTAAATATTGGTAATGAAAAAGGACCTAAAATTGATAAAGTTGATGGCAACTGGGATGTTGAAGACGGACGCCGTTATTGGGCGAACGTTAACGTTAGTTTCTAATTAACTCTGAGGGTATGCCTGTTTCAGGTATGCCCTCAAAACCTTTAAATAGACTCAATAAATGAATAAAATCATATTAAGTGGCATATTATTGTGTATGACCAGTTCCGCATTTTCCCGCCCAAGCCAAACCATTCCACCCTTGGATAAAACTGTCAGCCAATTTTACGATATCCAACAAACGGATATGACCTACGGTGACCGTGCACTGCGCATTTACAGTGCAGTACCCTATAATGTCACCGCACAACGCCCTGTCCTATATATGCTTGATGGCAATGGCTTATATCCTAAAGCCGTTAATCGCGCTGTTGAAAAGCTCCACGTAGATAAACTACCGATTATTATTGGAATTGGTTATCCAATCGATGAAGCCTTTCCAAAAGCATGGCGAACTTACGACTATACCCCACCTGTTGCAGGTGACGATTTTAAACAAGGGGGCGGCTCCCCTGCGCTATACCAATATTTAACTGACACAATCCGCCCATGGGCAGAACAACAGTTTCCTATTGATAAAAGCAAGCAAACCTTATTTGGCCATTCATTTGGTGGATTATTTACCTTGATGGCATACCAGCAACAGCCGGATGATTTCCAGTTTTATGTTTCTGCCAGCCCGTCATTATGGTGGGGCAAAGGAAGTATGGTGGATTTAGCAAAATTGACAGCTAAACAGGCCAGTTCCCCCCTGTTTGTGACTTTAGGTGGTTTAGAAGAGAGCCCTGATTTATCCAAACTCAGCACCGAACAGGTGAAAAATTACCAAATGCGCAAAAGTTGGATTAGCACACGCCAAGTTTGCACTGAAATTGCAAACCACCAAAGGCACTGTGAATTTACCTTGTTCGACGGCAAAAACCACGGTTCAGTGATCCCTGACGCCATCGATAAAGCCCTTGATGTCGCTAGCCAATAATACTAATTGATGGGTTTTAGGAGGTCGCTGTAGAGGTCTGCTAAAACCCCCTTTTCACCAAATTCTTTGCGGATCCACTGCGTCACAAGCCCAGTAGCTGAATGTTGTGTGGCTAATAGCATATGGGAGTCTTGTCGTGGGTTCTGAATTTGTTTTGTTACCAACAGGCCATGTTTAACATGTTCTTTGATCATATAATCGGGTAAAAAGCCAATCCCTTCACCGAGTATCTGACACTGGCATTTAGTATTAAAATCAGGAACTTGAATTGCCTCTTGCCCATGTAGTAGCCAACCCACCCGCTTATTAATGGTATGCGCGGTATCCTCTACCATAATATTTGGATAAAGACGCAACTGGCTCTCAGCGATAGGCTCTGGCATCAGTGCCAAAGGGTGAGTTGCTGCAATAGCAAATTGCCAGTGAATCGCACCAATTTCAGTGTAGTCAATTCCACCGCCATCCATCAAAGTACCCGGAGCGCCAATCGCAATATCCGCATGGTTATTAATAATGGCATCCCAAACCCCATTGTACACTTCTGTTGTCACTGTAATGTGGCAGGTAGCAAACTGTTTTTTTAATATTTGCAATAACCTAGCGGTATGATACGGCGTATATAATAACTGATTAATACAAATACGTACCCGCGCTTCAATACCTTGCTCAATAGAATAAATACTTTTTTGAATGGAATGGAAATTATTAAGCAAGTCGGTTGCTTTACGATAAAAATAATAACCGGCTTCGGTGAGTTCAATATTACGGGTATTACGAATAAATAACGCCACATCTAAATAGGTTTCGATACGTTTGATGGTATAACTCACCGCGGAGGTGGTCACGCCTAACTCTTCTGCTGCTTTACTAAAACTCGCAAACTTCGCCGCTGTTGTGTAAGTCAGTAAGTTTTCTTCCGTAAAAATTGAGTTCATACCCACCGCCAAAAATGTTTAAAATTTAGACAAATCATATTTTTATGTGAATAAAATTCAATAACGTAAAAATCAGATTATTTTTCGAGCACATTTTTATAGCTTAACAGAATTATTAACAACTGGAATAGATTAAATTTGATATGCATTTTCGCCAAGTAAAAACCACACCTTTAAAGTAACTATTAATATTCGAAATACCTAATATTATTGAATTAAATAGGCAAACCAAGTATTAACATTCGACACGATTGCGATCAATAAAATTACAAATTTAACAAATTAAAAACTTTCAATTTGATGTCTATCACAGAACTGAGTAAATCATGATTTTCGATTTTAATTAACAAAGAAAATCACACAATTCGGGTCAAAAAATGGCCATAAACTATCAAATAACGATTAAAAATAATGCTCACACGCACAAAAAAGCCGGATTATTGAATTTAATTCAACAATCAAACGCCTCATTGATGAATTAAATTTAAACGGATTCTTTTTATTAATGACAATTGCTATGCTCTAATCATTATATATTCGAAGTCACCTTTAAATTGTCTTTATCTATGTTGGTAATAAAAACCAACCTAAGGGGAAAATGATGACCGCTAGTACTCTCGCTCACGATTTTTTAACCGCCGCTGAACAAGGACAATTAGAAATATTAAAAAGTTGTCTTGAAAAAGGTGTGGATATTAATACCACCAACCGTCAGGGCCGTACAGCTATCGTCAATGCCAGCCTAAATAAACATTATGAATGTGTTTCTTTTCTGATTAATGCAGGGGCGGATATTAATAAACAAGACCAAACGTGTTTTAACCCTTTCTTATTAAGTTGTCTTAATAATGACCTCACTTTATTGCGTATTGTCTTGCCTGCAAAACCAGATTTAGATTTATTGACCCGTTTTGGTGGTGTGGGAATTACACCTGCTAGTGAAAAAGGCCATGTAGAAATTGTTCGTGAATTACTTGAAAAAACCGATATTAATGTCAACCACACCAACTTTGTAGGTTGGACACCACTATTAGAAGCTATCGTACTCAACGACGGTGGCAAAAAACAGCAGCAAATCGTTAAATTGCTATTAGACCATGGCGCAAACCCTCACATGACTGATAAATATGGTAAAAAACCATTAGAGCTAGCACGTGAAAAAGGCTATAACGAGATTGCTGAGTTACTGATTGCAGCTGGAGCCTAGCGAAATCATAGACTTTAAATAGGATAAGGAGGCATGTGAACGCATCCATATCTCATCGGCAAAGGTTATATGGGCTAACGGCTGATACACATTTTCTCAATCTGTTGAATCAGCCACAACCCCAAGGAATGGTAGAACAAGTATTTAATAAAGCCATTAACTTTTCTATTGATAATGTACTTTATACTTTGCTTTGTTCTCAATTAGATAATGCACCAAATAGTTGCCGATTAATCAATAAAGACTTTTCTCTTTTCGATATTAAAGAAGGAGAGACTATTAATTTATCAAATAAAGAAATATTGATTGGTAGTCATTATTTAATATCATTTTCTTTATGTAAAGAATGGCGGCAACCAGTTATCAACTTTAGTGATAACGAACTGAAGAAATCAAATTATTTATTATATATCGAAGAACAAATAAGTAATTTGGATTTAATCTTAACTGAAAATAAAAATTCTCTATTTAAATATCAGGGAGATAACTTTTTTTATCTCTCTATGACAGAGCAATTGGTTCAATTACGCTCTGAATTGATTGAGTCAATAATTAAAAAAAATAAAGAAAATATTATTTATGTGATCCACCAGTTTGTTGGATTAGGTATCGGGCTAACACCTTCAGGAGATGATTACTTAGTTGGGTTAATGGCATTTTTATTATTAACCGGTCACCCGGCTGCCACTTTTTACCCTGAGTTTTATCAAGGAATAACCCAAAGCTTAAGCCAGACGACACCTATCAGTGCCATCACATTAGAAAAAGCATTAAACCGAGAATATCGCGAAAATATGCAGCAATTAATTCAATCATTAGTTGATGCGAAAGAAACAAATATTTATCCACAATTTTTAGAGATTTTAAATATCGGGTCGAGTTCTGGCAGCGACATGCTATTTGGCTTGCGAGATGCCCTGTATATCACCCATTATTTCGGAGAAAACTATGTCGACTAAAGTTGTCATAAAAAAGAATACCTATTTTGATTCCGTATCACTGATGTCTATTTCGACAAAAGCCAATCAACTCGACAATGTTGAGCAAGCGTTCGTCGCAATGGCAACAGAGATGAACAAAGGTGTTTTACGTAATTTAGGTTTACTAACACCTGAATTAGAAGAGGCTAAAAATGGCGATTTAATGATTGTCATTAAAGGCCCAAGTGATGAAGCTAACGAAGCCACATTAATTGCTATCGAAGATTTATTTAATAAGAAAAATCAAGGCGGCGGGCAGCATGAAGCCAAATACGCCACCATTAATTCAGCGAAAACACATATCCCAGATGCCAACCTTGCCGTCATTTCAGTAAATGGTCAGTTTGCTGCCCGTGAAGCACGCATTGCGTTAGAAAATGACCTCAATGTCATGCTATTTTCCGATAACGTCTCCATTGAAGATGAACTCGCACTTAAACAGCTGGCTAGCAAAAAAGGCTTACTGATGATGGGCCCTGACTGCGGAACTGCCATTATCAACGGAACCGCGCTGTGCTTTGGTAATAGCGTTCGCCGTGGCAGCATTGGCATCATCGGTGCATCCGGTACGGGTAGCCAAGAACTTAGCGTCCGTATTCACGAATTTGGCGCAGGGGTTTCCCAATTAATTGGTACTGGTGGTCGCGATTTAAGCGAGAAAATTGGCGGTATCATGATGATTGACGCCCTGAAAATGCTTGATGCCGATGATGAAACCCAAGTTATCGCATTGATCTCTAAGCCACCAGCTCCTAACGTCGCGAAAAAAGTGTTAGAACAAGCGGAAAAATGCCACAAACCAGTTGTTGTGTGTTTCTTAGGTAGCCAACCACTACCAGAAGACAAACCCGGTCTAACCTTTGCTCAGGGCACCAAAGAAGCCGCACTGAAAGCCGTTCTATTAACCGGTATTCGCAAAGAAGATTTAGATTTACACCCTCTTAATTTACCACTTATTGACGAAGTCAGAGCAAAACTGAAACCTGAGCAGAAATATATTCGTGGCTTATTCTGTGGTGGAACGCTATGCGATGAAGCCATGTTTGCCGCCTTGGAAAAATACGATGATGTTTACAGCAATATTCAGCCAAACCCTGACTATCGCTTAAAAGACCTCAACAAAAGTATTGCGCACACTTTCCTCGACTTTGGTGATGACGACTTTACCAACGGTAAACCGCACCCAATGATCGACCCTACCAACCGCATTGAACGCTTATTACAAGAGGCTCGCGACCCTGAAGTTGGCGTCATTATGATGGACTTCGTTTTGGGCTTTGGTTCTCACGAAGACCCAGTAGGCGTGATGATCGACGCAATTAAAGAAGCGAAGAATATTGCCAAACAAGATGGGCGTGAATTAGAAATTTTAGGCTATGTGCTGGGTACTGACCAAGACACACCGTCGATGGATGCGCAGGTCAAAATGCTAACAGATGCCCGCGTTATCTGGGCAAGTAGCAGCACCAATACCGGTTTATTAGGGCGTGAGTTTGTATGGAAAGGGGAGAAAGCATAATGACTTCATTATTTAAGCAGCCATTAAATGTCATCAATGTTGGCATCGAAATGTTCAGTGATGACCTAAAAAAACAGCATGTTCCGGTCACACATTTAAATTGGACTCCTCCCGGACAAGGCAACGTTGCGGTTATCCGCGCCCTCGACCAAATTGAAGGTAATGCCGCACTACAAGAAAAAATTGCGGCCGCCAATGCCCAAGCGCTTGAGCGCATTATTCAATCTCAACCTGTGTTAATCGGTTACGACCAAGCGATTAATGTGGTTCCGGGCATGACCAAAAATACTATCCTACACGCAGGCCCACCGGTTGATTGGAAAGATATGTGTGGCGCGATGAAAGGTGCGGTGACGGGAGCGCTGGTTTTTGAAGGCTTAGCGAAAGACTTAGCCGATGCAGAACGTGTTGCGGCCTCGGGGGATATCATTTTCTCCCCTTGCCATGAACACGATTGTGTAGGTTCGATGGCTGGTGTCACTTCAGCATCGATGTTTATGCATATCGTTGAAAATAAAACCTATGGCAACCGTGCATTCACTAACCTCAGTGAGCAAATGGCGAAAATCCTGCGCATGGGTGCCAACGACCAAAGTGTAATAGACCGTTTAAATTGGATGCGTGATGTATTAGGCCCAATGCTGCGCGACGCAATGAAAATCGTTGGTGAAATCGACCTGCGTTTGATGCTTGCTCAAGCACTGCATATGGGCGATGAGTGCCATAACCGCAACAATGCAGGGACAACCTTACTGATTCAAGCGCTTACAACGGGGATCATTCAAACTGATTTCTCTGTCGCCCAGCAAAAAGAAGTATTTGATTTTGTTGCAAGCAGCGATTACTTCTCCGGCCCAACGTGGATGGCGATGTGTAAAGCATCAATGGATGCGGCTCACGGTATCGAATACAGCACGGTTGTCACGACCATGGCGCGTAATGGCTATGAATTTGGTTTACGCATTAGTGGACTACCAGGTCAATGGTTCACAGGGCCTTCTCAGCAAGTTATCGGCCCAATGTTTGCAGGCTACAAACCTGAAGACTCTGGTTTAGATATCGGTGACTCCGCAATCACAGAAACCTACGGTATTGGCGGTTTTGCTATGGCAACAGCGCCAGCTATTGTGGCACTCGTTGGCGGTACGGTAGAAGAAGCGGTCGATTTCTCTCGCCAAATGCGTGAAATCACCTTAGGTGAGAACCCGAACGTGACTATTCCATTACTGGGCTTTATGGGTATCCCTACAGCTATTGATATTACGAAGGTTTCAGCCAGTGGTATTTTACCTGTTATCAACACAGCCATTGCCCATAAAGATGCGGGCATCGGTATGATTGGGGCAGGTATTGTTCACCCGCCGTTTGATTGCTTTGAAAAAGCCATGTTGGCCTACGCACAGAAATATGCTTAGTTTTCAATCATAAAAAAGACGCCCAACTCCGGTTGGGCAATAAAAATAAAACGTGAACCCTGATTAATTTTATTTGAAAAACAGTGCTGTAACTCAAAATGTAGGGGTATACCCTAAATAATTTGAATTGCAGCTAGGCGGCAAGTAAATGAGTCCCTAGGAGCATACACAAGTATGTGACTAGGGTGAATGAACGCAGCCAACAACGCTGCGGTTCAAAGTATGACGGGTATGGGAGTATTTTATGAATATACTAAATATCAAATGGAAACGTGGGGATTTGGCCGCCTACTTCGGCTTAATGACCAATAACCTAACCAACCTACTCACCATGATGGGTCTCTTGATTTTCGTTGTCGGCATCCCATCAGAAATTGTTTACGGCCGTATCGCTCCTGCCTTTGGTTTCGCTGTTTTACTTGCCAGCGTAAGCTATGCTTACTTTGGCCAGCAAATGATAAAGCAAACTGGACGCAATGATGTCACCGCTTTACCATCAGGGCCCAGTGCGCCTTCTATCTTTACGGTGACGTTCTTAGTCATCATGCCTGTCTACCAAACAACACAGAATGCTGAATTTGCGATCCAAATTGCGCTAGTTTGGTGTTTTGTCGAGTCAATGATCCTCGTCGGTGGTTCTTTCTTAGGTGAAACCATCCGTAAGATGATCCCTCGCACCGTACTGTTATCCTGTTTGTCAGGTTTAGGATTACTGTTACTAGCGATGAACCCGATGCTGCAAGCGTTTGAAGCACCAACGGTTTCATTCATTGTGCTGTTATTAATTTTCATTAACTGGTTTGGTAAAAAACCGATTTTTGCTCGCATCCCAACTGGCTTATTGCTGCTAATTGCCGGTACGGTATTGGCATGGGTTTCTGGCTTGCAAAGTGCGGAAGCAATCAAAGACTCAATGGCGTCATTTGGTTTCAACCCGCCGGGCATACATATTGATAGCTTCTTCCAAGGCCTGCCACACGCTCTGCCTTACTTAGCGTCTGCGGTACCACTTGGCTTAGCAAACTATATCTTCGACCTTGAAAATATTGAAAGTGCGCATGCTGCAGGTGATGAATATAATACTCGTAAGGTTATGTTAGCTAACGGTTTATCGTCTACAGTTGGCTGTTTTATGGGTAACCCATTCCCTGTCACTGTTTATGTCGGCCATGCGGGTTGGAAAGCCATGGGCGCTAGCGTAGGTTATACCCTAGCATCCGGTATCACTATGTTTATCGTCCCATTATTCGGTATCGGTGCCTTTATGTTAGCTATCATTCCAATGACCGCTATTGTGCCAATACTGGTGTTTATCGGTGTCGTCACCGCCAACCAAGTTGTGCGAGAAACGCCAAAAATTGAAGTTCCCGTTATCTTTATCTGTCTATTCCCATGGATTGCTAACTGGGCATTGACGATGGTTAATAGTGTCATGGGCGCGGCGGGCACCTCTGCGAGTGCAATTGGTGTTGAAACCTTGCTACATAAAGGTGTTTATTACCAAGGTCTAGTTCATTTAGGTAACGGTGCACCGTTAGCCAGTATGTTATGGGGCTGTATTGCTATCTTTGCTATCCTCAATCAACCACTGCGTGGAGCCATTGCTGCTGCTGCGGGAGCAATATTAGTATTCTTCGGAATTATTCACTCCCCATCGGTCGGAATTGCTACTGGTTCAACCTTGATGTTTGTTTACGCATACCTCATGATGGCAGCTTTATTTGTACTCAAACACTTTTTAGATAGCCGGAAATCGGTGGAAGAACAACAAGCTGAAAAATCTGAGAAACTCAGTAAGTCAGTGTAACCAAGCCAACCTTTTATAGTAGGTGTGCGCTGTACACCTACTATCAGCTAAATCTCTGTCTCAGGAAACATTAACAATGAAAGAACTCGTGGTTGTTGCCATCGGGGGCAACAGTATTATCAAAGATAACAACAGCCAGTCTATCGAAGCTCAAGAAAAAGCCGTTCAAGAAGTCGCACATCATATTAGTGACATGCTTGAAGGTAATTACAACATTGTTTTGACCCATGGAAATGGACCTCAAGTTGGATTAGATTTGCGCCGTGCAGAAATTGCACACGAAACCGAAGGTTTACCTTTAACACCGCTGGCTAACTGTGTGGCAGATACTCAAGGCGGAATTGGCTATTTAGTTCAACAAGCTTTGACTAACGTCTTAGCAAAACGCCATAACCGCCAAGCAATTACAGTAGTGACACAAGTTGAAGTCGATAAAAACGACCCAAACTTTAGCGCGCCAACCAAGCCGATTGGGGCATTTTTTACTGAGCAACAAGCTCAGCAATTACAGCAAGAAAACCCAAACTGGCATTTTGTTGAAGACTCTGGTCGCGGTTACCGCCGTGTGGTGGCCTCCCCCGAACCAAAACGTGTGATTGAATCACAAGCAATCCGCACTTTAACAGAACACAATTATGTGGTGGTTGCTGCAGGTGGTGGCGGTATTCCAGTCATTGATAACGGTAATGGTGGCTACAAAAGTGTTGACGCGGTGATTGATAAAGACCTCTCAACAACTTTACTGGCGAAAGAGCTCAATGCCGATATTTTAATTATCACCACAGGTGTCGAAAAAGTGTGTATTCACTTCGGCAAACCTGAACAAAAAGCACTTGGCGAAACCAGCACTAGCGACATGCAACGCTACATGGAAGAAGGCCATTTCCCAGCGGGTAGCATGTTACCGAAGATTGAAGCCAGCCTATCGTTTATTGCCAATGGCGGTAAACGTGTGATCATCACCACCCCTGAAAAGCTACCAGAAGCCTTACGCGGTGAAACGGGAACCCATATTGTTCAAGGGTAAGTTTCTATAATCTGGATCATGCGAATTTTTTGTTAGTCGCAAACCGCAATATTCCTCAGATCGTTTGATGACGATCTGAGTGGGTAAGTGTCGCTTAAAAACAGGAAATTCGACAGTAAATGGATATCACTAGGAGTTTCTATGAAAGCAGAAAAATCATCAGGCAGAAGAGAGTTCCTTTCCACCAGCGCTAAAGTCGCAGCCGCTTGCACTTTATTCGGCGCGGTATCGGGCTTTGCCTCCGCTCAAGACCAAACTAGCCAAAAAGCAGGCCAGTCCAGTATTACGGATAAACATTATTACCTCGATGACGTATTACTCGAAACTGGCTTTAATTACCAAGATTCAACGGTCGTCGGCACCCAAACCGCATTACACACTGTAGAAATCCGGGACGGTAAAATTGCAGCCGTTTTACCGAATAAACAGCATGCTGATGGCACATTAAATGCCTATAGTGCGCAAGGCAAACTGATGCTACCGGCCTTTCGTGACATGCATATCCACCTTGATAAAACTTTCTATGGCGGGCCATGGCAAGCGCCACAGTCACGTGAAGGCAAAACCATTATGGATATGATCGCGTTAGAGCAAAAATTGCTACCTGAATTACAACCTTTCACGGAAGAAAGAGCGAATGCGCTGATCGCACTGATCCAATCCCAAGGATCGACCATTGCTCGTAGCCATTGTAATATCGAACCCGTTTCCGGTTTAAAAAATTTAGAAGCCTTACAAAAAGTGCTTGGTGAACACCAACAAGACCTAACTTGCGAAATTGTCGCCTTTCCGCAACATGGTTTATTACATTCCAAGTCAGAGGGTTTAATGCGTGAAGCCATGCAAGCGGGCGCTCATTACGTTGGCGGTTTAGACCCAACCAATGTAGATAGCGCGATGGAAAAGTCTCTCGATTCGATGTTCCAAATTGCATTGGACTACAACAAAGGCGTGGATATTCATCTGCATGAAACGAGCCCTGCAGGCGTTGCCGCTATCAATTATATGATAAAAACGGTGGATGAAAACCGCAGCTTACGCGGTAAAGTGACCATCAGCCATGCCTTTGCACTGGCAACACTCACCCCTGAACAAGCGGAAAAAACGGCAAAACAGTTGGCTGAGCAGCAAATTACCATTGCCTCTACCGTCCCGATTGGCACACTGCATATGCCACTGAAAACCCTAAATAAAAATGGGGTATTTGTGATGACCGGAACGGATAGTGTGATTGACCATTGGTCGCCCTTTGGCCTAGGCGATATGCTAGAAAAAGCCAATTTATACGCGCAGCTTTATACTCGCCCTGATGAGCTATCGCTGTCCCGCTCACTGGCCATCGCAACAGGCAACATTCTGCCGTTAGATGAAAAAGGCCAACAAGTGTGGCCAGCTAAAGGGGATGACGCCAGCTTTGTGCTGCTTGATGCATCTTGTTCTGCCGAGGCCGTTGCACGGATCTCACCAAGGTTCGCGACTTTCCATAAAGGCCATTTAGCCCATGGAATGATGCCGAAGTCTGCTTCATAGTGATAAAAAAATAGCGCCTATAGGCGCTATTCTTTCATACCACATTATTTTTTCAATTTGAGCGTATTAAAGATTAAATCTAATAAACCTGAGTTATCTACGGATTGCAGCACAGTAATTGGTTTTGTTTTTGGTTCAGGAACCCCGACCCGTAGGCGAAGTGCGTCATAGCAAAAGCTTTTACCGCGTAGTGCTCCCTGTAGCTCAATACCTACGTGCTTTTTATCATAAGTCACCAGGCCCTTATCCAATAACCATGCCACGGTTAACACATCATGTATCCAGCATCCTGCTAAATGACGTGTCGCACGTGAATAATCCATCCACGGTCGCATTGTTGCCACAAGAAAACGGCTCAGTGGTGTACCAATTTGAGCAAGCTTATCAAGATCCTCATGCACCATTTGCGTTTGTACGGTGACATCCATCGGCACTAAAGTCAGGTTAGCCCCACTATTAAGCACCGCGTAGGCCGCTTCAGGGTCGATGCCAAAATTAGTGTCTTTCAAGTACCCCGGCACGTTAAAAACCGCCCCCATGATTACTATCTCTGCCACGTTTTTAGCCATGTCAGGAAACATCTGCATTGCTATTGCGATATTGGTTAATGGGCCAATGGCAATAATCGTGATTTGTTTTGGGTTCTGGCAAACTAACTCGCCAATACGTAACGCGGCTTCTGGGATAGACTTCGGTAAGCTGGGTATGGATGGAAGGCCATCCCATAGGTGCGTAAGTTGCGCTCGTTCAGCGCCGTTATCGAGTAGTTCGCGCCATGGTGCGCTAGTTTCAACCAAGGCTGACGATGCACCACGATAAACAGGAATATTTTCACCCAGTGAATGAACTAAATGACTAGCAACGTCAAAGCCAATTTCGCTAGGTGTATTACCCGAAACTGTGGTGATCATTTCCAATTTGATTTCAGGTGCAGCGATAGCCAGCGCAAGTGCTAGGCCATCATCAACATTCGCACCAACGACCCCATTACCGGGGTCGCAATCTATAATCACACGCATAAATTTCCCTGAAACAATAAATAATCAGCACCCACATGAGTGCCCGATTTGTAATTCAAATTCCACTTCACAAATGGCTTCTTTTTGCGGCCAATTTTGTAAGATGTGTATCGCTTTTTGCGCTATTTTATCAACAGGCTGGCGAACAGTTGTGAGAGTTGGAACAGTATATTCTGATTGCACGGTACCGTTAAAACATACCAGTGCAATGTCTTCTGGTACGCGTAATTTTAATTCTGCTAAGGCTTTTAAACAGCCAAAAGCTTGCAATTCATTCGTGGCAAAAATAGCTTCGGGGAATCCCTCTTCCCGCATCTGATAGATAGCTTGGTAACCCCAATCACGGGTGTATTCCCCCGATAAAATCCATTTTTGTTGTATGGATAACTCCGCTTCTGTCAGCGCAGATTTCCAGCCATTTAAGCGGTCTTGTGTGTTGAGCATCTCATTCGGGCCGCAAATAATGCCAATATTTTGATAGCCATGCTTAATAAGATGACGGGTAATTTTATAGGCGGCCAGTTTCTCATTCACTTGAATGGTACTGATCCCTTCTGCGGCTTCAATCCTATCGAGCATCACACAGGGCGTGCCCGATGACTGAATTAAATCAACATAGGGATGCCGGTCAACACTGGTATAAATAAGCCCTTCAACTTGCCTGAGCAAAAGGTTATTAATCAGCTCTTTTTCACGAACCCGAGAATCCCCCGCATCCCCCAGTAACAAAACATGCCCATATTTAAACGCTTCACGCTGCAAAGCATGCGCAATAGAGGCTAAAAACGGGTTAGAGATATCGGGGATCACTAGCCCATAGGTTTGCGTGCTCCCTGAAGCTAGGGCTTTTGCAATACCATTTGGCCGATACCCCGTTTTTTTGATTGCTGCTAACACCTTTTGCCGCGTTGCCTCTGCAACAGGACGAGGGCCATTGTTAATCACATAACTGACTACCGCAACCGAGGTTCTGGCTTCGCGGGCAACATCTACCCGCGTCACTTTACGGTCATTTGTATCTGACACCCAGCAATTCCTTTTTCTAACATGACTTTGCCAAAGAATAGCAGCCACTCTGACTTTTATATACAGCCATGCTTACTTATATCGCATCTTCTGGTAGATTTAGGTCACGGCCTCGCGTTTCCGGTGCAAAGAATGTGGTCACTAAACCAATACATGCCATTGCAATAAAATAAACGGCTATCGGCCACCAATGCCCTGTCCATGACAATAATGCAGATGCCACCAGCGGCGCAGTACCACCAGATAAAATAGAACCAAGCTCTTTAGCGAAAGCCATTTTAGTATAACGATTACGTACACCAAATAACTCCACGCCCCAAGCTGCTTGTACGCCAAAAATCCCTAGTGATGCTAACCCCATCCCAATAACAATGGTTGGAATAACAATCATTGGCTCTCGGGAGTCTAATAACATGAAAGCGGGCACGGCATACAACATCAGTAAAAAACAGAACCAGCGATAAACAATCCGACGCCCAAATTTATCTGATAACCACCCGGCAAATGGAATGATGGCAAAACCAAGAATTGACGCTATCAAAACCGCCGTTGTTGGCACAGATTTATCAACCAACAATATTTTGGTGACATAACCGATAATAAAGCCTTGAGCAAGATAAGATGGCCCATTTTCACCAATACGCAACCCGACCATGGTCCAAAATGCCCGCGTTTTTTGCCAAAATGAACGGTTGTCTACAGGGTGAGCGACAGCATCAGATTCCAATGCGAGGCGGCGTTCTTCAGCAAGCTGTTCTTTTTGCCGCTCAAAAACTGGCGTCTCACGCATATGTTGACGAATAAATAATGCCGCCAATGCAATCAAAATACTGCCAAGGAAAGGAATCCGCCATCCCCATGACATCAAACTTTCTTTGTCCATTTGTAACACTATCAACCAAATCATTGAGGCCAGTAATGTTCCACTGTTGGAGCCTAATGCAATAATCGAAGAAACTAAACCACGGCGTTTTACTGGCGCATATTCTCCCAACATCACAGTACCACCGGATAGCTCAGCTCCCGCCCCTAAGCCTTGAGCAAACCTTAGGATCACCAAACAAACAGGCGCCCAAACACCAATTTGTGCATGGCTGGGTATCGCACCAATTAATGTAGTCGATAGCCCCATCAATGCAATCGTGATGACCATAACCATTTTTCGGCCATGTTTATCACCTAGCCAACCAAAAAATAACGCGCCAATCGGACGTGCAATAAACCCGACTGAATAGGCTGCAAAACTGGATAACAGCGCCATAATAGGCGTTGCATCAGGGAAGAAAACATCACCGAAAATAATACCTGCCGCTAAACCATAGAGAGCAAAGTCTGCATATTCCATGGTTGTACCTAACCAACAAGAAAAAATCGCCCGCCGGAAATCTTTTTTTCCTTCTGGCGTACTTAACCGTTCTTGCGCGGCTTGTTGACTCGCCTCGATATTTAATTGTGTAGCCATAGTGATAAACCCTTGGTGTTGGCGCGAAGCCTATTAATCAAAAAATCTAACTGGCGTTTTTTATTTACTTAAAGGATAGTCTACGCGCGTAGAATTAAGCAAACGAGGGTATGCTATTTTGTGAGCGTTATCACTTGATGACAAAAATATGAATTTTAGATGACTGAAATAGCACGATAGGAAATAAATAAACAAAAGCCACGCTCGTATAAATACCGTGGCTTTCTGCTTTTATTTGACACTCAATAGATACTCGACAATATCCTGTAAATTATACCATTTCATCCAGACTTCATCGCTAATGGGTTGCCCGGTATACTGCTCAATGGCTGCTATCAACTCTAACATTTCCAAAGAATCAATATGCAAATCTCTTATTAGGGCTGAGTCCATGGTAAAAGATTCCGTTATTCCTGAATAAGTCCGGATTTCCTTAATTTTATCTTCTACCCATTGTTGCTGAATTAAACTCTGTGCTGTCATTTATTAACCTTTTTCAGAACGGGTAGTATTATCGTTATAGCGTTCTTTATCTGCTTGATTACGGGTTAACGCCCCCATCTCCGTTAACGTGACTGATTGGCTTGTTTCCGCATCAGATAACTGCCACGTTATCCTCTTTTCTCCTGTTACTTCATCGACAATTTCTGTAGATTTAAAGCTGCTACTGAATGTATTGGTATTATTGGGGATCCCCATTTTTTCCGTACTTGACGCTATCGGCCCACTCGCATAACGTTCTTTATCAGCTTGGTTACGGGTTAGCGCCCCATGACCTGATAAGGTGATATTTTTTTCTTCCGGAACTTTAGCTTGCCAACTTTTTTTCGTTTCACCCGTCATCTTGTCAGTAACTTCAACTAATTCGAAGCGTCTCGCTGACACCATTGGTTTAGGAAGTAACGCGTTTATATCGGGACTAAACTTAGACTCAGCAGATGCTAATGGTTTGCTACTGGCATGTGCAGATGGATCCCGCGAACCGTCCAGAATGCTTTGGCGCAACTCATCAGCCAAAGAATGCCCCTTTTCCACTGCGTTTCTAGCTAATGCCACCTGTGGATTATTATTAACTTGAGGAATATCTAACGTGCTTTTAAACCTAAGTATACTGGGCTTATTGTCACCCTCTTCGGGGCTATTTTTTTGAGCTGACTCGGGTGTTCGGCTATCTACTGTTTTATTTTCAAACTGGCTCGTTTTTGTTCCGTCGTTATTCACAGCGACCAGTTCTTTTAGCATCACATCAGATTTATAAGGAGTTGAAGCCGAACTATTAGGTGATATAACAGAACTCGTGCCACCATCCACACTATCTTCTGGCTTAACATTTTTCTCGGAGCATGGTGTTACCACATTTTCAGTCTTAATATCCGTATTTATAGAAATACTCAACTGCCCCATAATTTCGATTTGTTGTTCCAACGCTGAAAATATATTATGTACCTGCAAAAGTCTATCAACTGATTTATCAGCTTTATGTTTTATCAGCTGGTTTTTTGCTTCTATAATTAACTCTTCTTTTGTTTTTTGAAGAGATGCATCGAATAATTTATCTATCGGTAACTCTTCGATGGTTTTTTCAGATAAAAAAGGTCTTAATTTTTCTTTAATTGCAGGATAAACATATTTATCAGTAAAGCGTTGGTTAAGTTCATCAATATTTTTATCGCTCAAGATATTATCAAAAAGCTCCGCTTCAAGCGCTTTTTGCGATGATTTAAGCACTTGCTTAAGATCTTTATCACTATTACTTTTATTAACTTGCTTAATTAATTCTGCAGCGCAGTCTAATACCTTTGACCCTTTAATTTCATCCGGAGTCAATAGCGTTAAAACAATGAGTGCATTTTCAAGTTGATACTGCAATTTTTGCCCTTGAAGACTACCAGCATGCCCCAAATTCAGGGTTTTGGTTATCATTTCCAAACTGATACTAGATTTATTTTCAATTAATAGCGATTCAATTATATTCGCCTGTAACTTTTGGTTGTTCGAGTGTAAATCCTCAGCATTACCTGAAAGATTAAATGTTTTATCAATAGCCTGTTCTTTTAAAGGAAAATGAACTTCCTGGCCTACGTTATTAACTGAATTTATATCATTTGAAAATGATATTGGCCGATCATTTTTTTTGGATACTGGTAATGCATTATTTACCGCTGATCTCGTGCTAATTTCACCCATCCCTTCACCTTATTAATATATAATAATATTTCTAAAACTATTTATCCTACGAAGAAAACCGATATTCATCTATTACATATTGACATAGCCATTATTATATTGTTGTAAATCTTTATATAATTGAATAAGTAACTGAGTTAAAGTTTCAAAATGACTATTATCTTGTCGAAAGGTTTCTAATAAACGAGATACGGAGCTATTAATCGCGTTTTTTTGGCTATCTATCGCTGTTTGTAAACTTTGAAACTCTTGAGACATAATGTCACTACCATCATTCCATGCGCCGGATGAGTGATTAATCGCATGAAACATCTCTTTGACTGGCTTTAAATCAGGGTAAATACACAGTTTTCCATTACTCTGTTTTATCACGAACCCTTGGTCTGTCAATTTTTTTTCCCAGAACTCGTATTCTTTTGTACCGCCTTTAATCTCCATTAGCGGTTTGGCCTTATAGAGATTGGGGCTCCAATCGCCATAATAATCACCATAACTTTTTAAATTAAGTGATTTTTTTATATTTGCTACTTTAGCATGTAGCTCATTATACTCACTTACTTTACCTTTCATTCCAATCACAAGCAGGTCTCCCATCTCCTTTATTTGTTTTTGTAATTTTTTTACCTCTTCTGTCTCACCAAGAACCTCAATCTCCATACTCGTACCAGAGTATTTCGACACAATGCTATCCATATCTCTCAATACATGCTCTTTGGCAAATTTTATCTTGCCATCATCCCCGGCTTTCATATGACGAGACAGCTTACTGGCTAGCGTGTTCATATCTTGCATATATTGAGTTGACGCCTTAACTAATTCACCGTATTTTTTTTGATAATTTGTATGAATATTATCAATCAAACCAGTCAGCCTATTAATATGCGAGCGGCCATCTTCGAGAGTCTCCGTTCTTCTCGTGGCTCTTAATGCTTTAGCCTCCTCATAAGCATCATTTGAGCTCTTATTTTCACGTACCAACATTCTTGCCCTAAGCTGTATATTTTCAGGGGAATCATTTTGTGGTCGTTGCTGATAACCCCCCTCCGGTACGCTATATTGCATTTGTCGGAACACATCCAGCACTTGTTGGTGAGGCATAAGTGACTCATCAAAAGTAATCCCCCCCCCAAAAAGGGGGAGGTGTGGTTGCTCTGTTGATGTCGCCTGCGGCGAAAAATGAGAAATGTTGTCTAGACGAGAAGGAGATGTAATATCCATTCTTTAGCCTCTCACCATACTTTGCATTGTTCTTAGGCTACCTTCACGAATTTCACGTAAATGTTCTTGCATTTGTTTCGCAAGATCCTGGCTCTTATCGATTTGTTTGTCTTTATCTGAATAAACTGAACGCGCAGTATCCGCAACGGATTGTTCAATCATTTTATCCGCTTCCGCCGATTTCACATTGACTTGATTTGACGCCGTCGCGAGTTGACCCGCATTGTCTGACATTCGAGAAGCTTGCTCTGCCACCCCCATTTGCACACGAGTTTTATTCATGATTTGGTCGTGCTTCTCATGCTGTGAGGCACCCAAATCTCTTGTACGTTTACCAGCCTCCTCAATCCTTTGATTTGAAAGGTTTTTTTGACTTTGTGAAGCTTGATTACCCAGCGTCACTGTTGAGCCATCTTTACCCGCCAGACTCAATGTATTCGGCTTCGTTGAGACGCTCTCTGTATTTCCATTTAACCCCGATAACTTACTAGCACCACTGATATTTTTATTGCCTGGTATCAAGTTATGTTTTATCGATTGCTGTTGCTGGCGCAGCCCTCTTGCTTGGAAGGCTCCGCCTGCAGCTGTAATTGCAAGAGCCGTAAAAAAGCCCATCATAGCCCCTTTAAAGGTTTCTTTACCTTCACGAATCGTTGAATCCGCAGAAGCTTGTACCATTTTGGCATTTAATTGCAGAAACTCCGCACTAATACGACGATCTGAAATGTTTATCTCTGCCATCACTTTGCGAATAATTTTCGACAACTCCGCCAGTAAGTCATTACTAATAATTCCAACAAACGTGTTGTTTTTAATGCCATCAATAAGCTCTTGACCTTTATTACCACCTTCAACCTGCCCAGAAGGCGAATCTTTGAAGAAACTGCTGGCAATCAATAATTGAACAGCTTGAGACATTTGTTTTAAATCGGCTTCATCTGGAAGCTGAGCATCTCCAACCAACTGTTCAATATGACTTTTTTCTTCTTCTAATACCTTGCCAATTGCCTGTCGAATATTTTCTGGTGTCAGTGTCCGAAAAGTATGAAGATCATCCAATGTGGCTAATTTATCGGAATTCGTTAACGCAGAAATGTCCGCTAGCATCTGGTCATCATGCATTGAAAATTGAACCATTTTTAATAATGGCTTATCCAGCACCATCTCAGCCCCTGACGCCATTGCATGCACATCATTTAAATGCACGCTTTGCAGTAAAGGAATGGCTACTGTTTTTGTATTACTGTTAATTGTCGGAGAAACGCTACCGAAACTGACAGGCTTATGAAATAAAACTGGCTTATTTGATTCTGATTGAATATTAAGACTCATTTGATAAATTCCTATATTAACTATGCAAAGCGGGCTGTTTTCAGCATATTGACTTTCGTTTGACCTGATTGATTTAATGACGCCAGCATTCCGCTAAACATTTCCTCAAATTTCTCATAGTTTTGAGACATGGACTTCAGTAGATTTTTTAATAACTCATCCAACGCTTGAATGGTTTCACTGTTAAGCATCATGTCTGCAAGCATTTCTTTCATATCTCGAATTTGCCCCGCGGCATGCAAATTTAGCCCTCCGGTTGTTGCCGTATTCGCAACCATCAATGTCGCTCCAGCCCCCTTCATGCCCACTTCAAGGCGAGCCACTGCAACGCTTTGCGTTTTAGCCGTGTTTACGGCTTTATCTGAGGTTTTGGTGATATCCGTAATATTGTCTGCTTGGTCTGCCGCTTTATCGGCCGCTTTCACGGTGTCTTTTATGTCATCAGCTTTTCTCGCTACCTTAGTGGTAGTTTTTACTGCTTGCTGTAAGTCATCAATACTATCGGCCAACTTGTTAAATTTAGTGAGCACCACCATATTATCCGCCGATTTTCCTACCTTACCGGCTCCATTCGCGATATTACCTAAGGCATTCATTAAACTATTTGGCATCGATTTAATAATGCTTTTCAATAATGTTCCTGCGTTTTTAGCAAGCGCTTTTACTGAGTTACTGGCAATATTGCCGATGTTTTTCGCAAAAGATGACATAGAAGCTAATGAAAGCGCTAGAAATGCGATTGCCGCCAAAATCATTCCAACAATACTGCCAATTTGTTTCGCTTTTTCCTCTGAGACACCAAAAGTCATCAGCATGTCGGTAACAACACTAGAAATTTCAGCCGCTAGCATCTGCATAAGGCTACTTTGTCCCGTTTCTTCCAAAACGATATCAGCCACTGAGATAGCAATACCGATAGCAGCAACTGCAAGCGTTAGTGGTGCAGCGGCGCCAAAAGTCGCAACAGTGGCGACAACAGACACAGCAAGCATCACATAGCTAAAAATTTTACTCGCACAAGAGGCCGCTTTGTTCGCTTCATCAGCTTTACGCTGTGCTTCTTCCGCCTCTTTGGCTTTTTTATCTGAATCTTTGCGAGAAGCTTCATTGACTGTTGCCATCACGGCTTCTTGCTCTTTCATATTGCGAATCGAATCTTCATTCATCGCCTTTTTAAGTTGAGCGGTTAACATTGTAAGCAGTGCCAGCATGTTTTCCCATTTTTCACCATCAATCTCGACTCGTCGTGGCGCTGTTTCTACAAATTGATTGAGTTTTTTTGCATCCTCACCTGCACTTTTCGCATAATTACCAGCCGACTCAAGCAAGTTATCGATTTTGGTGCCTAAATTTGTAATTTTTGTATTTTCTGCCTTAATTTGCTGCTTAATTTTCTCTTGGTTTCCACCCTGCAAAGACTTGAGATTCGCTAAACGCTCTTTACTTTCGGCTCGCTCTTGTATTAAAGCATTAGCTTCGTTATTAAGTGCACTGGCCTTGTCCGTATTACTTGTAAAAGAACTTAATAAATCATTTCCTTTTTCTCGAAGTGTATTTGATTCTATATTTAACAATTGGAGGCGATTAGCCAGTTCACTAATATTCCCTTCATGTAATAACTGGCGTAATGCCGTAAGGCTACCAACAAGTACTGAAGCCGCATTAAACCCCTCTTCTTTTAGGAATAATTTTTCTTCTTTTGCCGCGGCTGCCTTGAACATAACGGATAAATTATTTTTAGGTGCAGGTAATTGCGGTGCGTTTTCAATACGGCTGCGCTTCATCTGCTCTGTTGACGTTAATTCTTCACACGCCATTTCTAAAGCTAATACCGACTTGATGCACTCATCCCCTAATCCAATAGGATTACTGCCTTGTAGAAATGTATGAATATTATTTATTCGTTCATTACTTGAATTGATAATTTGAACCATATAATTTCCTCTACGTTATATTAGGGGTTTTATTTTCTAAATTTGTCTTTTCTAATTTTTTTTCTAATGCGGCTAAATAAGCTTGAGATTTATTTTTTAAATCAATATCTGTACTGCTTTTTACAACGCTTTCAAAACAATGAATTGCGGCACTGCTTTTTTTCATCATTAAATTGCACTGTCCTGCATGGAATAGTGGGCGGTAATCATTTTTTGCCAATACAAATGCGAGAGCATATAATTCAGTTGCTTTGTCATACCGTTTCGTTAATTGATAGACAGCAGCAAGTCCCATCACATAATCTGTATTATAGAAATCATAAATACTTAAAAATCGGAAAAAAGTTTCTGCTTCTTTTAATTTACCTTGTTGATAGAATTCGTATGCATAGGAATAAATGCCATCCATTGTACTTTGTGGGATCCCGTGAATATCTTTATAAGTTGCACCATCCATTAGTGCAGTTGTAATATTGTCAAGTAATTCTTCCATATCAGATTGTTGAAAACTCTCTGTTTCCGCATTATTCATATATTTACCTTATTGTTGATATGTAATGCATAACATATACTTTATGCTTGCATCATAATTAACCGATTTGATTCTTTCTTTAAAAAAACGATTTAAGTAATAAACAAATTATTAAGCTCGCTATTATTTTTCGAATATGCCTCGTTCTCTGATATTTTTTCTAATGCTTTATCAATATCGACTCCCATTTTTACTAATTCTATACGGATTAACCATGATATTATTTGCATAACATCCTCTAGTCCTTTTTCATCGATAAAACTATCATTTTTATATGACCGCCATATTTGCCTTGCTAAAACGATATCCCTAATAACGGGAACACCTTGTTGTTCCGCGTATTTAATAATTGCTTTTGCTTGTGAGCCTTTACTTTTAGAGAATAAAAAGGGCAATGGTGCAATATTCGAATCATAATAAATAAGCAATGCAATATGCGTTGGGTTTGCCATTACAAATGTTGAATTACGAACATTTGATTTAACCTCTTCAGACAGTAATTCCTGATGCATTCCTCGACGTGCACTTTTGATATGAGGATCACCTTCATTATCTTTGTATTCCTTTTTAACCTCTTGCTTTTCCATTTTTAAGTTTTTAATATACAAAAAGAATTCAGCTATTGCATCAACCAAGATAATAATAAGAGCAACTGCAAGAAAGACGACAATAAATGTTACGCACAAACTAACCCATTGGCTAATCATCCCATTAATCATTGTTCGGTAGAGCATAAAAATATCTTTACGCCAAACAATAAAAAAGACTAATATTGATATAATAAAGACAATTAAATACAAAATCGCCTTAATTAACTCTTTCAATGAATTCAATGAAAATATTTTTTTAAATCCTGCAATTGGATTTAATTTAGTAAAATCAAGCTTTATTGCTTCACTGGCCAATCTAAATCGACTTTGTAATAAAGAAATAATTGTACCGGATAAAAAACAAGTAAATAGAACAGGTAATACAATACTTAAAAATATCGTGAAGAATTGCCAAAGTAGTGCATCAATTTTTATCTCCGTTGGGGATAAAAATATTTTTCGCATTAACCCACCCAGTTCATATAAACTAGATACGCCTTCAATAACAAATGCACTTACGACTAATACAATTGCCGCAACGCTATCTTTACTCTTAAAACTTTGCCCTTTTTTAGCTGAATCTCTAATTTTTTTATCAGTAGGTTTTTCTGTTTTTTCAGCCATATTTATTTATATCCATAAAATCAAGAAGAAAGGAATATGTCTCGCAGTGGTGAAATCGAAATCATATTGACTAATATCTCTGGGACCTCATTATGGAAATAAAGTAAAAAAACACAGAAAGCGATGATTGATTTTATTGCTAAAGATAATGAAAATGCATTTAATTGAGGGCAAAAACGGGAATATAGCCCTAAGGCAACCTCTGTAATAAATAATGTCACTAATATGGGTGCAGTTAAAACAACTCCATTGACTACCATTTTATTTAACCATTCCCCTAAAGGAAGGCTATTGAATGACGTAAATCCATGGGCAAAGGGTAATAACTGATAGCTCTGTGCGAATAGATTAGCAAGTTGATACATTCCATTTTGTGCTAAGAATATCATACACGTAATATGACTTAATAATACAGCAAGCTCCGAAGCCTCGGTTCCGCTCGCAGGGTCAACAATACTACTAATCGTCTCGCCACGCTGCGCATCAATTAATTCGCCAATAATATTGGCTATCATAAAAGGCAGCGCTAATATCAGTGCTAATACGAGTCCAATCGAAATTTCATAAATAAATACATCAACAAAATTAATTTCATCCCATTGTATTTCATAGGATGAAAAAAAAGGCCATAAACCTAATGCAATATAAGCCACCACACAGTTTTTAATAATCCCACCATTAAGTAATTTGTTACTTAAAAAAGGTAATAAAAACATCACTGGTGCAATTCTCAACCAAGCTAACGCTATTTTTATCAATCCTTCTTGAAAGATAAAATAGAGCGAGAACATCAGCGATAGTATTTCCTGATTCATCCGAATAACCCAATAGCAGGGATAGCAGCGCTTAAGGTTTCTAATGCGAAATTCATTACCTTATCGGATAACCAACCAGAGATCATAAAAAGTGAGCCAAAAACAGCTAATAATTTAATACCAAAAGGTAATGTTTGCTCTTGAAGTTGCGTGACAGTTTGTAGTAACCCTACCAACAATCCTACTGCAGTAGCCACTATTACTGGTATTGCAGATAATATAACGATTAATAGCATCGTTTTATTACTTAAATAAACGATTTGATCCATAGTATCATTCGCTTTAATGCTGTGCTAATTCAATGTATTGCATCACTAACCCCTTAGAAATCAGTGACCAGCCATCAATTGCAACAAATAGAATTAATTTAACAGGAATCGAAATTGTTACTGGGCTCATCATCATCATACCCAGTGCCAATAAAATGCTGGAAATAACTAAATCAACTACAACAAAAGGTAAATAAATATAAAAACCGATTTCAAAAGCTGATTTTATTTCGCTTAATGCATAAGCAGGTAATAAAGAAAATAATGTAGCTTTACCTTCATCGGCGGTTATTTCCTCTTCACTTCGACCTTGTTGTATTGATTCAAAGAACGTCACTAACTGTGGATCTGAATATTTTTTCAAATACGATTTATATCCCCCTAGCCCATTCTCAACAAAATTATCGATTGATTCGACATTACTAAAATCAACCTGTTCTTGTCGCATATGATTATTCACATCCTGTAAAACTGGCATCATAACGAAAATAGAAAGTAACAATGCAATACCATTTAATACCATGGTAGAAGGAACTTGTTGAACGCCCATCGCGTTGCGTACCATAATTAATACAATAGATATTTTTAAATAACAGGTGCCTGCAGCAATAACAAATGGCAATAATGTCGAGAATGCGATAATCGCTAATAATGGGATCCCATCAGGTATCGTTGGCATATTAAACTCTTTTATCACCCAAACTGACAACATGTGTGATTTCCAAACCTAACTCATCACTATTGCCAATATAAATAAGCTCCCCTTCTGCAATAAATTGCTTATTAGCATAGACTTTAACTTCACGTTCTTTATTTTCACCAATAGAATAAATATAACCAGGCTCCATCTTTGAAAGCTCATCGACCGTAATATCACTATGGCCTAAAACAAAGGTTAATTTAATATTCATTTCTTTTACATTAAAGGGGCGTACAATTTCTTGCATTTCATCTTCTTCAGGAAATACGAATTCCTCTTCACTCTCTGGCGCCACTAATTCTTCAATCATAAGTAGTCCTTCATCTTGCTTTTGAAATCGAGCTAATACCTGTCCTGCCACAGATATATTTAACTGTAATTGTTGGATACTCAGCACATCACGTAATTCTATAGTTTGCAAAAGTTTGGCACTAATATAGCTATACCCTAATATCCAATCCGCTCGCAGTTTTAAATGGTCGAATATCTGATTAGTTCCCTGCTTTTTTTCGAGGCTTTCTATTGGTTCTGCTAATAATACTTCCCCGAGGCTAGCTTCTTTAACAATTAGCCATGGCTGGTAATTAATACGCATATCATCAACTATCTCGACAGATTCACAACGGAAATTCTGGGAGAAAAATGTAATTCCAATATATTCAGAAGCAAACAATTCACATAGCTGGCTGTTTGATAATGAACTCCATGCATAATGAACCAGTTCAGGCCAACGATAATGACACCAACTTTCAACAACAACGAATGCATTTATTTTCTGTGTTTCACTCACTAGTGATAATTGAAAATAACCAATACTGCGGTTAGCTAGCTTTATTTGTGGATTAACTAAATAATATTGCTGCCAAATTTTCAGTTGTTTTTCTTGAGAGCTGATCCGTCGAATCTTCAACATAATTAATCTTCTTCTTGCTGTTGGTCATGCTGCTGTCGGTTTCGATGTTGCTGACGTTCATCTTCACGTCGAATATGCACACTCGTTTCATGAGCCAATAAATGCTTATTCTCATTTAATGCCAATTGAACTTCTGGACTCGCTGTTGAGGCAACGAACTCTCCTTTAGAGGCCAATTCAAACGTCACTGATGGGCTACTTTGCCACTGGTTAAAGGTATAAGTGAAACTACGTTCTGCAGTTTTCGGCTGTTGGTTTTCACCTAAAAATGGGGGGGTTTCCACTAGCTCTGGCATTTTGTGCATCTCTGGCTTTTGCTGTGTGGCTTGTAGTGGCGCAGACACCCGCATAACCTCATTCGCAGTCGTTGCTATCATATTGCTAGGTGGGCTCATATCTTCTGCAGGTGAGATTTGTGCAGAAATTGTCGTCTCTTGCACTTTATCAGGGAAATTATTCGTCTCATTTTCAGATAATAAAATACTTTTATTATCATGTAGATAAGAATTTTTCAGTGAGGTAACTGGCTGTGTAGGTGGCTCATTTTTTGTCAAAGCAAGTTCAAGCTGCCCAACAACATGATGATGGGTGTTCTCTTTAATACCTTGATAGGTGCTCTCTTTAATACCTTGATGAGTGTTCTCTTTAATACCTTGATTAGTGCCCTGTTGGTCATGCATATGATGGGTAGCTAACTGCATTCCCAGAAGAGAAGGGGTATTTTTTGGTGAGTCATCTTTTGCTAGGTTGTTTTTTCGTGGATATGTATTTAACAAAATGGTATCGAGTGAATCAATGTGTCGAGTCTTAACTGGCTTGGGTTGTTGTCCAACTATTTTCCGTTGGATAACGGGTTCAAGCTCTGCTTTTACTGAAGATCTAATATACTGTTGCCCAGTTTTAATCTCTGGTTTTAACTCTTTTGATATCGGTTCTAAAGTACTCTTTAGCGCTAACTTCACCAACGGAGCTTCCATACTGAGCTGATTCTTCTCACTTAATTGCGGTTTATTTTCCCCGTATGGAACTGAATTATCGTTAGCTTTTCCCCTTACTCGCTGTGGGATATTCGGTAATGGAAAGCTGGTCATCATAGAGTTGAACAACGGGATCTCATCTTCGTCAGCAATATTTTGTTCAACGTGAATAACCGGACTCTCTGACAGATTATTATCAACGATCGGTTTATTTAGTATATCGACTAGGTCAGCGGCTGGGGTGCTAATAATAAAGTTAGTATTCTCATTATTCTCAATTAATTCAGGGACGGTTTCGACTTTCCCAGTAGTCGTCAAATCAGCCAATAGATTCATATCTGGCTGATTACCCACCATCAATTTATTCGTAATATTGACCTGATGAGTCTTTGGTAAGTTATCCTGAAAATGATGAACAACAGGTATACAACTTTCCGTAAATATATAATTATTTATTAGCGGCTCAATCGCTTTGGCCTTTAATTCTTTATTTTCCCCGGCTATTTGGATACCTTCACCAATATATACATTTTCTTTCCATGTAATAAACCCCTTCGCTAAGTCGCTCAATTGCGATATTTTTTGCATAAAAGGAAGGGATGCGGATAGAAAAGCAGATATATCCTTTGGCTGACTTTTATTTTTATGGCCGAATAGATGCATCATATTTTTGTCATTCACTACTTTTGCCATTTCTGGAGTTATATTTTGGTGGCTAAATTCAGTGGTGTTATATGTTGATGATATTGCTTCTCTGTCGATAGCTACACAGGGTACTTTTTCATTTGAGCTCATTTTTATTGCTGACATGTACGAATAACTCCTCAATTTCATTTTGTTGCTGCAGCTCTGATTTTAACCTTCTGGCTATACGTTGTTGCTTGAGATAATTTCGGAATTTCTCGCACTTATTACGTAATATGAATATTCGTTTAGCAATTTCAGACTGTAGTATTTTATTTTTTGATATTTCGGTTGCTAGAGTTTCTATTTGAAATTCAAGTTGAGCTATTTCCGCTAGAACCGCTGCCTTTAATCGTTGCCTTTCCCAAAAAGCAGTTCGGCTTAATTCTTCTGATTTTTCATAAGATGCAGTTTGTGTTGATAGAACTAAAATACGCTGGCGAATATCCCTGCATTGCTGTTGCTGTTGCTTTATTATTGAATTTAATTGCGATTGTTCTTGTAATGTCCGGTCAAAACGTCTCTCAGTTAAAGCCAACAAGTTAGAAATCATTAAGATGCCAATTCATTGAGATTGCTTAATATATTGTCGAAACTCATTGGCTCATCCATGGCTTGTTTTAAGAAAGCTTCAATTTGCTCTTTTTTATCTAAAGCTCGATCATTTTCATGGCTTTCACCATGTTGATATTCACCGAGTTCAAGGTAAAGCTGAATTTGTTCAAGCCTTGAGATCATGTCACGTAGATCAATTGCGCACCGGCGATGCTCTGGAGTCGTTACCTTTTGGAATACGCGGCTAATACTGTGTAAGATATCAATCGCTGGGTAATGCCCACGTCCCGCTAATTTGTGGCTTAAATAAATATGACCATCTAGAATGGAGCGAATCTCATCGCCAATCGGGTCAGCTTCTTCTTCACTTTCTAATAACACCGTATAAAAAGCAGTAATCGAGCCATGCTTCAATTGCCCTGGACGCTCCAACAACATAGGAAGCTGTTCAAAAACAGAGGCAGGATAACCGCGTCTAGCTGGCAGTTCTCCGGTAGCTAAAGCCACATCTCGCAACGCTCTCGCATATCGGGTCATGGAATCAACGTACAGCAATACATTACGACCACAGTCACGAAAATATTCAGCAATCGTAGTCGCAAGCAACGCAGCATTACACCGCTCAATCGGTGGGCTGTCTGAAGTTGCATAAATTAATATCGTCTGTGCCGCATGAGGCGACTCTTTCAACTCCTCAATAAATTCAATAACTTCTCGGCCTCGCTCACCGATTAAAGCAACGACATGAATATCCGCATGAGCGTGGTTGATGATCATGTTCATTAATGAAGTTTTACCACTACCTGCGGCGGCAAAAATACCAATACGCTGCCCTAAGCCACATGTTAGTAGGCTATCAATTGCACGTACCCCTGTGACCATCGGCTCAGAAACCGGCCGCCTTTGTGTCACGCTCACCGGAGGGCTATCAATACGTAATAATTTTGTATTGAGCAACATTGGCTCAGCAAGGTCTTCACTCAACGCACCAACTTGTTCTCCTGCCGCATTAAAAATTTTACCCGCTAAATATTCGCCAACTTCAAATACAAATGGGTAGCCACTCGGGCGAATAACCACTTCTCGCGTTAAACCTTGTGTGCGACCTATTAAACTCAATACCGTGAGCCCTTCTTTAAAACCAACAACTTGCGCTTTCGCAATAATGTCGGGCTGCATAAGAGAACGCTCAATAAAACAAATTTCACCGATAAAAACACCATGTAAAGGTGCTTCTATTAGGCATCCATGAATGCGCGCAGGATGCGCGCAGATATCGAATAACTTCATAATGGGTTACGATAGCTGAGCACTAAGCTCATTTGCACGCTCAAAGAACTCTTCAAAGCTATTTGCAAATAATTGCATATCATTTAACGCTGATTCTTTTAAAACTGCAGAAAGAACATAGGCATTATCCACAAGATTTAATGCCGGTTGCCCTGGATAAAAATTACTTGGCGGGTATTCTAATAATGTTTTCAGTAAAGGAGCACTAACTAAATCTAAATGACTGTAATTGCAATCTACTAATTGACTCCAAATGATAATATCATTCGTTGATAAATCGATATTAATCGCAGAGAACTCATTCATTTCAAATTGAATATTAGAATGACAATCTAGCTGATAGTTAACTAGATCACTACGCCCCATAGAATTTAAATACTCATTTAACATTTCTATAAATCTATATTTCATTGGTATTCCTTATATTTTAAATATATTTTATATCATCCAACATTTTTAATTATATTGAATTCAGTCGCTTTATTTGTTAATAAAGCCAATTTTTTGATTATATGGTTTTAACCACATTAACCTTCACCATTTCAGAAACTTCATTAAAAGAAAGCACTTCTAGCTCTGGAAAGCGGCCTTCTAAGATTTTTTTGACAAAACGACGAATATCAACTGGTACTAAAACATTCACATCCCTAACTGACAAATAACTATTTTCTAAAGCAAGTTCTGCAGCCTGTATCAACTCATTGGTTTTTTCAGGTTCAAGATGTAAGTACACTCCACCGGAAGCCTGCCTAATCCCTTGACGTATCGTGTCTTCTAGCCCTGAGTTAATCATGAGGACATTCAAACGCCCATCCACAGAGAAACAGGATGAAATATAACGTGCCATTGAACTTCTTACGTGCTCAACTAACATTAAACTATCTTTTTCTTTTGGCACCCACTGCACTAAGGTTTCAATAATCAATTTCATATTACGAACTGAAATCTTTTCCATTAATAAACGTTGAAAAACTTCAGTAACTTTTTGTACTGTCGTATGTCTATAACACTCTTTTAATAATTCAGGGTATTTTCTTTCAAGGTCATCGAGTAAGTTTTTCGTTTCTTGAATACCAAAAAATTCATTAATAAATCGCAGTAATAAGGTGCTGGCACAATCAATCGCTTCTGTTACATCATCACGAACCATTAAACCGAGTTGTTCAATATTAGATAAGTCATTTTTCTCAAACCACGTGCTCACTGAGCCATATTCATCCGTAAACTTTGTCAATGCCATACCTAAATATTCAGGTTCATCATTAACAGTCAGTAAGCGATACCCATGAAAATAGATATCATATTCCCCTGCTTTAATTTCATTAATGAGTATCACCATTTTATTTTCAGGAATAATCGGTGAGTAATTGACAGCAATATCTGGGATCCTATATCCATATCGAATAAAAATATCTTTTTTCATTCTAGACAAAAATCTATTATCTTCTAAATGTTCTTTATATTTCTGGTTAACAGATATGATAATCGGTAATGTTTCTGGAATATATTCTTCTTCAATATCACTGATTTCTCTTTGTGTTTCACCTTCCGTCACATCTGAATTAATCGTTTCTGCTTCACCTTTAACTATTTTTTGCTTGTTTTTTTGTTTTTTAAAATATCGGAAAGAAAATAATCCAATAAGAAGCCCTGATAACAGTAAAAATATAATCGTCGGAAAACCAGGTAAAAACCCCATTGAAAGTACAATTAATGCTGTGATTAATATCGTAAAGTCATTTGCAAATAATTCCGAAACAATGTTTTCACCTAAGTTCTTATCATTACCGCCTACTCGAGTGACAATAAAACCCGCACTGATAGAAATGAGTAGTGCAGGGATTTGGGCAACTAAACCATCACCAATCGTTAATAAAGAAAACGTATTTAGTGCAGTTGAAACATCCATTCCCTGTTGAGCTGTGCCAACAGATATTCCGCCAATTAAGTTAACAAAAATGATGACAATACCCGCTATCGCATCCCCTTTAATAAATTTCATCGCACCATCAAAAGACCCAAATAACTGGCTCTCTTTTTCAAGGTCGCCACGCTTCTCTTTAACTGTCGCCTCATCAATCACACCCGCACGTAGATCAGCATCGATACTCATTTGTTTGCCCGGCATCGCATCAAGGGAAAAGCGTGCAGCCACTTCAGCAATACGTTCAGAACCTTTAGTGATGACAATAAACTGTACAATGGTAACTATCGCAAATACCACCATACCAACGACTAGGTTATCTTGAATAACAAATTCACCAAACGTTGCGATAATATCCCCTGCATCTGCTTCTAATAAAATTAGACGACTAGTACTAATTGATAAAGCAAGTCGAAATAACGTACTAATTAGCAAGATAGATGGAAATGACTGAAAATTAAGTACCCGAGTAATATAAAAAGAGCTCATAAAAATAAGTACTGAGATCATAATATTTAAGCCAATCAATAAATCGACCAATATTGTAGGTAATGGAATAATCAACATCGCAATAACCATAACCATGATAACTAATACCATTAGCTCTGGGCGATTACGGATTTGTAATAAAAATCCAGTTATATTTTTCATGAAATTACTTTTCCTATCAAACTACGAATGTCGGTGTAAAAACGGCTCTTTCACCATAACTTGGTCCATGAGTTTCTTTAATTGATCAATGAGTTCCTCTCGTGCTTCCAATGAAGGAAATACAGTAACTGGAATGATAGAAAACGCCAGTAAGAGTAATTGTAAAAATTGGCCTCGAATATCGGAGCTCATTATGTTCAATATGTTATTAATAAAAGTGATGACCACTTCTTCAAAGCCAACGTGATTACGTATACCTCGGGTAAATAATTGGCTTAACTCTTTTTCAAGCTTTGATTGATTTGATTTTCCATTGTGACGAAAAAACCCGGATTGAAAGAATTGCTGACAAAATACATAGTCTAATGATTGCAATTCTCGGAGCCGGCCAACACGGCTAAAAAAACTACCGAACGCAGTGATATTTAGATCGCCTAATGGCAACGCCTGTAAATCACAAGCAAGCGCCCGACCAAGATAACGCATCATATTTTCACGCTCTTGGATTTCCATTTCCTCAACCCATTGCTCATATAAATAAACAATCGGCCCGTCATAACTAATAAATTCACGATATAATGTACGTAAATTCCCAGCACTGAAATGTAATTTTTTTGCAAATGCCTTTGCAATGAGTGCAACATTAATGCCTGCTTGAGCGCTCCGTTCAGTGTCTTCTGCTTGCAGTAATTCCGCTAAAGCTTCAAGGTTATCAATTTGTTCTTTTTTTAATTTTTTTCGATTAAGTAATGCTGCAAGAAGCATTAATAAGTCACTAGGGTCAGTAAAAAATTGCAATAAAAATTCTCGTAACTGTTTCGGGGTCATTAACTGCTTATTAAGTAACCCTTCTATATGTAACACTTTATCATCAGCATCTTTATCTAAAATGCGTTCAGAAAATTGCAACCAGTCTTCTTCGCTGCCCTTTTTAGAACTTCCTCGGCGCACATGACTTACCGCTAGCATCGACATCGATGCATATTCACTAGAGCTATCAATGACACCTGCGCCACGAGCAACTTCATCGGAATCGTCACTACTGCTACTCACTGGTGCACGGCTTTTGTTTTGAGTATTAACCGAGAAGCGGGTATTAAAGCTCAGTGGTGTTATTGCCATGACTCACTCATGTATTGTTGAAGAAATTGAACCGTACCATGCAACTGACTGTCATGGTTGGTGATCCGCGTTTTTTCGGAAAATTGTCGCCCATCCCACCCTTCATTTTCATCCAATAAACGCGGTTGGATTAAAAATAAACGCACCATCTTTTGCTGATTCATAGATGAATGGCTAAATAACCCTCCCACATAAGGAAGATCACCTAAAAAAGGAATTTTGCTTTCATTTTCAACATATTGTTCACGCGTATACCCACCAATAAGCAAACTACTGTCTTTTGCAATACGCGCAACAGTGTTAATACTGGTTCGATTAACTGCAGGTAATCCTTCTACGCTAGATGTTTTACCCATGCTATCGCGGTTTTCTGCACCATCTTCAATATTGACTTCCATTTCAACGTTATTACCTGCGGAAATACGCGGCATCACACTCACCATGGTGCCATATGTGACTTGCTCAAGAGTCGCAATACGTTCACCTTGTAATTTGGCGTAAAAACTAGTGTTGTTATCAAATAAAGCGGGAATGTTTTCTTGGGTTAATAGCACTGGCCGAGAAACTATGTGCCCATTACCCGTCTTATTCAATGCATCAATCTGTAATAGAAATTGCTGGCTGTTCGATAATGTACTGCGATTAAAAGATACTGAGCCCGTTCCCGTATTAAATGTGCCAACTTCCCAATTGACACCTAAATTATCTAATTCAGAACGAGTAATATCGATAATCCATAATGACAGCTCCACTTGGCGACGACGCATATCCAATGTATTCACAAGTTGACGAACATAACGAATTTGCTCTTGGCTGCCTTTAACAATCAAACTATTACTGTCAGGATGCGCCACTAGAGAAAAAGCACTGTTAGAAGGCTTTCTTGTTACCAACTGGGGCTTATTCGTAGAAGATGATGAGTCCCCAATTGGCGCATCCATTAATTCATCGATTGAATCTCCTGTTGAGTTAATCGCTACAGATGGAGGCTGAATAATTAACGTTTCATCGATTGTGGTGCCATTTTTAAATAAGTTATTAATGACATTCAGCAAACCAGGGATTGTGATATTTTGTCCGCGTAATGAATAACTTCTATCTGTTACTGAGGCGTGTTTTAACGGAATAACCGCAACTTCACCGCTGGATAATTCCTCTTTCCTAATTTGTTCTGCAAGGTATAAAGAAGCCGCTTTAATTAATTCAATATATAGAGGCGGACCAGAGACAAATAATAGTCTTTCCCCCTCTTGTGAACGTACCGGGAAACGTGAATCATAGATGCCATTTCGTTGAATATAATTAAGTAGCTGGTTGCTACTGACATTATTCGTGGGAATAATTTCGCTACGCATTTCACTATTATCATAAACATAAATACTTGCACCATCGTCATACCACACTAGCGCAATTCGTCGAGATAATGCTTTAAACATTTCATCTGCATGGGCCAAATTAAAATTACCGGTTACTTTTTTTTGAGCAGCTAATTTACTGAGAATAATTGGTTTATTTAGACGCTCTGCGACCGCATCAAACACCTTACCCACCGCAATATTATTTGCGACGAATGTATCGTGGTTTTTTGACTGCGTAACGGGCTCTGCAACAATAATTTCTGCTTGCGCCGAATAAAAACTCATATTCAGTAAAAAGAGTGTTAACCCAAACACTCGATTTTTTTTACTGCTCATATAGTGTTGCTCCAATATGCCTAATTTCTGATGGCGTTAGGCCTAACTCTTTTTTAATATCATTAGTAAAATGAGATGCTGAACAATAACCCGCTTCCAGACCTACATCTAATATTGAATCATCACTTTCAATTAGCTGTAGAATGGCATTAGCCATACGCACACTCATAATTTTTCGTTTTGCCGTTTTATTAAAGTTTTCTCGATAAAGCTGCCTAAAATAAGAAGCTGATATACCATAACGTGCACATAGCTGATTAATATTGGCATTCTTATCATTTTGAGCAGAAGTAAGAATAAATCGCATCATACCGTAGGCTTCATATCGCCTTAATATTTCACACCAGCTATCAAATATAGGATGATTTCTAATAATTAAATCAATCACTATATTTTTAATCGAAATAGTTAATGGGAATTTTTCAACCAATACAATAAATTCGCTTTGACTATTTTCATCGATATTTTTTTTCTCTTTTTTAGCGAGAAATGCTTGCCCTGTCGCGGTGTCAATAACTGCTAAAATTTCAACTAATTCTGATAAATCCATTGAATATAAATTCCAGTTTGATTTATCTATCAACTCCCATTCATTTTCTTGGCAAATAAATATAGCCTGACTTTCTATCGAAATATTTAAATTTGAATATAGAGATTTATAAGAAAAAGGCGTTAAATTCTTATTAGGTATAGCCAAGACCAATTTATCCTGCAAAGAAAAGCAACAGCCCCTACTTTCTAATAATGTAGCAATATCTTTGTTTGACATTTTATAGGCCTTATTAACGTAATTTAGTGTATACAGAATGAGCGATAGATGAAAAATCCTCAAGGGAATACTCTGGAATCCTTCACACTTTCCATTCCAAATTAAAAGTAAAAATGAATAAGAACAATTCAACTGACAAAAAAAATATTTCTTGTTTTACTTTCAGCCAATAACGAGACCCAATAATACATAACTAAAATGAAATTAATTCCATGAGATTATTTTTATGAGTAACACAAATAGCCAAACATGCATAATAAAAATTGCTAGTGGCCCAATGACTGGCCAAGAATTAATGGTTAATACAGATAATAATCTTATTATCATTGGTGACGGCTTAGATTACAAAACTGACATCAATGATGATGGGTTTACAACTTACCAGATCCCTAGTAATGGTATTGCATGTGAGTTTTCAATTATTTCGGCAAGTCCATCAACTGAAAGTGGTTTGGCAATTCGACTAAATGATAGTGGACTAAGTACTGAAATTCCTATCGTTCTTCAGCAATTGCTTTTGGCTGATATATTTCCTATCGCAATAAAAATGCAAGATACTGATTGGCAAAGCGCCCAAACGTTTGAAGACGCATTGAGCTCGGAAATGGAAAACCCGTTACCTGCCTTTAAAGCTAAAATAAAAAAGTCAACCAAGGAAAAACCAAGTATTTTTAATAAACAAACTATGCTGGTCTTTTTCTTTACTTTATTTTCAATATTTATTACTTACGTTACTTTCCAGTATATTCCAGAACAAAGTGCTGAGAAAAAAGTAAAAACACTAGAGCACATACTTCAAGGCAACCACGACCCTATTACTGTAACTCAAAGTGCAAATGACGAAAGCCTCATTTTAGTTAAAACCCAAAGAGATGCCGACTGGAGTATGCAACGCCTAGTCAAAGCTAAATATAATGAAAAATTTTCAATTAAAATAATAAATAAACTCGAAAATGAAATTGAAAATAAGATTATTGACGTATTTCCAGACACATTAAAGATAGAGCTTAGTAACTCATGTAACCCCAAAATAACGGCGATAGATGACAAAATATCCATTAATGAAAAAAACAAAATAGATAAAATATTATCTAGCTATTTCAGTTGTTATATTTCGAGTGAAATAAAAAAAGTTAATTTTGGTGAGTTATTACAAAAAGCAGAGCTAGGATTGACAGAAAGTAATGTTCAATGGCGTAAAATTACTAAAGGTAATAAAGTCATATTTATAATAAAAGACAGCTTAAATGACGACCAGACGGCTTCACTGATTAATTTTACAAATTCATTTTACAAACAATGGGGAGAAAACCACATTCAATTTTCTATTTCCCTTGCAAATAACAAGCTTGAAGGAAAATCATTTGTCACCAATGCAAATGGTTATATTCTATTAGGTAATAATCATTGGTTTTTTAATTCAATCAGTTTTTAACTTAACAGATATTTAATTAATACGGTTTTAAATAAAGAGGAAAAAAATGGCAAACTCAAATACAGATGTTATATCAGGTTTAGATGCTAATGGTCGTTGGGGAAGCTCTAAATTAGAAACCGAGGGAACAGGTCAAAATGATCTGGGTATGATCTATCGTACCTCGGCAAGTATTAGTGCTAAAGCTACAAAATTTGGCGATGAATTAAACACCTTACTTGCTAGCGCCAATTTAGAAGTCGATAACCCACTAGTGTTGGCAAAAATCACCGCTATGAGTGGTAACTATAATATGGCACGCCAATTGCAGAGTAATTTTATGAAATCCATTAAAGATACTGACCAAGCCATTATTCGTAACGTTTAATTTTAAAGAGCATTATTAATTATAATGCTCTATTTTATTTAGGATAATTATTTATGTTAGCTATTACACCACATTTACTACTCACTGCCCCAACAGAGACCACATCAGTTCTCTCACCATCTCTTCCGATTGAAGACAAGGTCAAAAAGCTATTTGCTGAATACACAGCAACCGTCAGTCAAGAACGGAAAGCCTTAACTGAGAATGTCAATAATATTGACCCAAGTAACCCAACCCAACTACTGCAATTTCAAAATCGTGTCGGCAATTATAGCCTGACAATGAATATGATTAGCACATTGACACATAAAAGCGTCTCTGCAATTGATGCCGTCTTAAAAGCACAGTAAACCATGAATATTTTAAAGAAGTTTATCTTGATTGGATTTATTAGCTTCTTAGCGGGCTGTGATAACCAATTATTACTCAGTCAGTTAAGTCAAAGGCAAAGTAATGAAGTGTTGGCCATACTGCAAGAGCATGGTGTTGAGGCTACGCGTAAACAAGATAATAAAAACGGGGATTCCATTCGTGTTCAACCTAGTGATTTTGTTATCGCGGTAGATTTATTGCGCCAATATAACTTACCATCAAAAGAGCCAATAGAAATTATTCAAGCATTCCCTGGAGATTCTTTGGTGGCATCACCACAAGCAGAACGTACCCGTTTACTTTCTTTAATCGAACAACGGCTTGAACAATCACTGCTCACCATCCCCGACATTATTAATGCTCGAGTGCATGTCAGCTACCCATTAAATGGCAATAATCCGACCAAGCAAATACAAAATGTGTCTAGCTTGGTTACTTATTCCGGAAGTGAAGATCCTCAAATGATGATGCATAAAATTAAACTGTTTCTAACGAACAGTTTTGCTGAAGCAAATTACGATAATGTCTCAGTCGTCGTCGTCAACCGGCCACCATTACAATACCAAATTAAATCTGAACCAGAAAATACATTCAATCCAATTATAATCAGCTCAATTATCGCAACAATTATCATTCTATTTGCTATTTTACTATTACTGTGGCGCCAGCTAAGTAACAAAAAATCAGCAACTCATCTGATGGAGAAACCTGTTGATGGCAACGCTGACTAACCTACTAATTGAACAAGAAAATATTTTACTCGCGCCAGGTTGCTATTTCCATAGTGAATTTAATGGGGTCGGATATAACGACTTTCCACCTTTACTACAACGTAAACACAATCAGCAATTGATTCATCAATACTCATTGCCTTTACCCAATGAGAAAACTCCCTTATTGCCAAAAGTATTATCTGAACATTGGGCTTTACTACCGGAGGTAGCGTTAGGCTTAGGGGTTCTACTACACGCCGAACCACTCCCTTGGTGGGTTGAACTTTCCAAATACCGTGTATTACATACACGCTTAAGCCGCTCACTTTGGCAGTCGGAAAATCAACCCACGACGTCACCACAGGTACTAACTGCCCTTGGAGCACAACAGTTATTAATGTGTTTAGCTCCCTTTGGCACCACTTACACCCTTCGGGCAAAATATATGTTCAGTCTTGAAACTCAGCAACTTATACCGTCATCCGTAAAAACGATGCTACCTTGGAATACTATTGAAGAAACATGTCGATATGTCAGAGAAAACACCCCCAAATGTTAAACAGACGATGTCTGAAAAAGTTTTGATCAAATACCAAGCATTGAGTGCCGATAGATACCACACAATTATCACTCAACAAGCTCAAAAAAAGGCGAGTGAGCTATACAAACAAGCAAAACAACAGCAAGAAGCTATCTACCAAACCGCTTATCAACAAGGCTATAACGATGGAATTAAACAATTATTAACTGATTTTATTCATGCGGTAGAAACCAGTGAAATTCAATACCAAGAAAATATCAGTCAAAGCAAAGAACAGCTGATGAAAATATTGAATGATATTTTTGGTGATAACCATCTACAAGAGACGGTTGCAACCTATTTTGAGAGGCAATGTGTAAAAACAACCAATACAACATTACACTTACCTGAAAAAATGCAAACTCGTATTACGATAGGTGGTTCTGATATGAAGTTTTCAACCACGGCTGATAATACAATTGCCTTAGAAGTCGATAATAGAATCACCTACTTTTCCCCTGTCATTGCCTCTAAAAATATTTTTCCTCATGTATTTTCTGTTCCGACACAATGCCAAATTTTAAAAATGCATAAAAATGCCTATCAAAACTTGATAACAACAATAAATTCAATACCGGAAGAACACAAATATGCAGACTAATCTACAAACTAAGGTTATCAATCCTCAATATAACGGTTCTCAAATTCATACAGAAAATATTCAAAGTAAAATGACCTCAATATGGCAGGAGAAAAATATGGAGACCACAAATAAGTATCAATACAGCGAAAAAATAGATTTATCCCCTATAGAAAAAAATAAAGTTAACAACTTTATTGATGAGCTTAAATCAAAGGAAGATGACAAAATATTCTTTTCTCATGTATTTAAAACTATGATTGCATTGGGTAAAGATGAAAAACAAAACTTTATCGCTGGAGTTAGCCAAGCATTACAATCATCAAATGACCCAGAGCTAGTATCACTAAATAAAAAATTTAATCGCTCACTCAACCATTATATGTCGATCAGTTTAATGAGCACCCCTCTTAACAACCAACTTCGTCATAATATGACTAATATTGATTTGGAGGGTAACGGCGATGAGGATGAGGAACTAGTAATCTAACATTAATTTTTCTATCTCTCTCATCTTGTATCTATAATCCCTCGACTAATATTTATAGGTTTAGTGTATTTTTTTAATATCCTAAGCCTATTTATTTAGCAAAATATAAAAAATATAAAAAATATAAATAAAAATTGATATATACAACCTCTGAATATCGTTTAAATTCACTTCATCAAAACACATTGGCTCAATATCAAAAAGCGGTTTTATATTTTAAATATCTTATTTACCCTCGTTTTTTGTATTGAAATATATTCATAAATGATCAGGACAGATATAAATTATGACCGATTTATCAACAGTACAAAACCTTATGGATAACATTGACTATAATGAAAAAGAATCAATGATCCTCTTATCTGGAGACGTCGTGTATGACCCACTAAAACGTACACTTTCCCATGAAAAAAATGTCGTTAACCTTTCCGAAAATGAATCATGTCTGCTTAAATTATTATTAATAAAAACAAATAATAAAAGAGAAGTTATGTATGAAATTTGGGAAAAAAGAGGCACTATCGTAACTGAAAGTAGTTATTACAAGCTAGTCAGGCAATTACGACAATCCTTTAAAAAAGTCGATCTCGATGAAAATTTAATTATGACCTTACCTCGAATTGGTATTTTATATACAGGAGAGAAATCAGAAATGCCAACACTCTCAAAATATGACACAAAAAAAAGCCTTTACACCTATATACGATATTTTCTGCAGAGAATGTTTATTCGTTCATCACTATAACCAGATTTCATCAAAGAGAAAATTTAATGCTAAATATTAACCCAAATTTTTCAAAGAAATACTTTTTTTTATTATTTATACTTTTTATAACCTTCATGCTATCTGCTTGTAATAGTACTTTAATGAGTTATTTTACTCATACTCCCGCTTATAATATTAATGGTAATATTTATTCCCACTCTTATGATATTCCCGAAAATTCCACAATTACACTGTCATTGACCTCAATACAACAAAATGAAAACAACGCAAAGTCTAATCTGGATTACAGTTTAAAAACAAAAAGTGCAGGACGTAGTATCGCATTTACAGTCGCTCTTCCTGAAGAATTTCAATCCAAACGGTATACCTTAGGAATGAGTGCAAGAATTGAAAAAGATGGAGAACTAATCATGATGAGTAATAAACTAAGCCCAATACCTGAGAATATGTCTGAAGTAGTATTACTTCCTATGACCGCTATTTCGCAATAACAACGTTCATTTCGCCAAAATAAATTTAAAGAATTCTCCTCCTCTTAATGAAGAATGACATAACCCGCTCTCAAACCAGCCCTAAATACATAACATTGCTAGGTTGGTTATTGAGCCTCACTCATTTGGTTTTTCTAATAAACTCGGAAAATCTGCCGCCGAGCTTTCAATAGCTCGTTTCGCTAAGCTTTCTAGTGCACTAAATAGCTGATCAGCCTCTTGTTCTGGCAAATCCGCCGCTAAATAATCATTCCATTTATCTAGTTTAAAATTTAACTCATTCACAATCGTTTTGCCGAGCGCTGTCAACGAAACATGGTAAACCCGTTTATCGACGAAGCTATTCGTTTTGGCAACCCAGCCCTTAGCTAAAAATTTGCTCACACCTCGAGTCGTCACTGATTTATCCACAACCATCGCTTTCGTAATCTGCTCTAGGGTTGATGCATCATATTGATGAATATGTAAAATCATCAAACACTCAATTGCATTGAGACCATAAGGCTCTCCCATCCATTTCATATAATGGTGAGCTGCTCGGCTAATCACTCCAAATACTCGAGCCTGTTCTGTACGCATAATCCCTCTTTAGTTGATTTTATCAACCAATTAGTTGATAATCACACGGCTTTTAGTTGATATTATCAACTAAATACCTTTTTAACACCCCAAATTTACTCATATTCTATGTCAAAAATAATAACTTTACTGAATTCATTGGGATTCAACCCAGCACGCTTTCGTTTTGCCGCCATTACCGCTTGTGCATCAATTGCTGCGCTCTTTATTGCTCAATATTTAGAGTTAGTTCACCCCCAATGGGCAGCCATGACCGTCTGGGCTTCAGCGCAACCTTGGCGCGAAAATTTACTGGAAAAAAGTTGGTGGCGTTTTGCTGGAACAGTTTGTGGTGTGCTTGCCGGTGTCGTCTTAATTCAGCTTCACCTTATTCACCCGTTACTTTTCATTATTGGGCTAGCGAGTTGGTTAGGCATTTGCAGTGGTATCGGCCAATTACAAAAGGGCTTTGTCGCTTATGGCACATTTTTAGCAGGTTACTCCGCCGTGATGGTGAGTATGTTGAGCGTTCATATTACTGATAGCTTATTTATAGTCGCTTGGGATCGGCTATGGACCATTTTGGTTGGCGTGCTTTCAGCTGTAGTATTCAATTTCCTTTTTACCCCTAAGCGTGAACAAGATAATATCATTACCCTTAAAAATCAAATTGATACACTATTCTTCCAAATGCTACATGACTCACTTGAGAAAAAGCACCCAATTAAGCAACACGATATCGACTATCTTTGGCAAACCATGGCTAGCTATGACGAAATTTTAGAGACTCATCGTATTGGCTGGCGTTATCACCGCAAACAAGTTGCTAAAGCACGTCAAAAACTCATGTTTCAAAGCCAAATATTATTACACTTAGATAAATATCAATCTATTGCACCTTTTTATTTTCCTGCACTAGAGCCAACTGAGACTCAATGGAAACATATTTTATCATTATGCCCCGCTGGAGTACTGAAAACACTATTGATCCCACTTTACTATGCTATTTTTGGTAAATCAGCGAAACACTTTGAAAAAGTGGATAAACTGAAGCTTCATCAAGATAAAATTTCAGCGTGGCACGCCTTTGCTCGTTCTTTTATGACTATCGCTGCAGTTGGTTTGTTATGGTTGTGGACACAGTGGCAAGTACTGGCTTATCTTACTCTCGGTCTTTCAGTGATGTTGGCTCTATTCGCATCCCTCGATTACCCCGCTAGGTTTATGAAAAATATTTTTACTGGGCAATTGTTTGGCGCTATTACAGCGTTAATCTGCACATGGTACTTATGGCCTTTTGCCTCTTCATCATGGCAGATGACCTTTTTCATTATTCCAGTGATTATTAGTGGCGTTATCATTTTTTCCCATAACCGCCTAATTTTAATTGCGTTTGATTACATTATGGTTTCTTTAATTTTGCTCCAACCGAGCTATCCTTTTTCTCTTTCACTCCCTCAAAGTATCGGTAATGCCATTGCGATAGTTTCAGGCCCATTAGTTGCAATGGCTGCTTTCGCATGGATTTATCCAACCAACCCGACCAAGCGTTACCAGCAATTAATCTATCTCTCTGAGCAGCAATTTAAACAAGGAGTAGCGGCTCTAATTCAGGGCAATAAGCCTTCCACATCCCAATTCATGCACCGTTTATTTAGTGGATTATTGCTAGCAAAAAAAGCAAATATTCCTCACCCGCCTACATTTGATTTTTTTATAACTCGACAAAGTATTTGGTTGTATCTACTTATTTTGCATAAGCAATTTGCGCACCACGCATCAAAGAAAAGAGCCCTTATTACGCTTGAAAAGCGCATTCAACAAAATCGCTTTGACTTAAAGAAAATTTCCACACTATTTCAGCATTTACAGCGTAACGAAAATGATAATAAAGAACTTGAACAGCTTAAGAAATATGTAAAACACTATATGGAAAAAGAATATTGCTAATAATAAAATAAGTTCTTATGAGTACCCCGACTAAAGCAGGCATTAATACTTTATTTCAGACCTAGTCGTTTAGCTAATCGATGTAAATTAGCGATATCGACAGACAATTCTCTGGCACATGCAGACCAATTATAATGGCTTTGTTCTAATACTTGTGAAATGACTTTACGCTGAAAATCATCCGTTACCTCACGTAAATTTTTAGTTAGTGGTAAGACTTTCTGTGATGTTTCTGTAAACTCATACTTATTATTATCAAAGGTAAAATATTGAGGCTGTAAGATAATTTCATCAGTATCACTTGAAGCTCGAGCAAGAACAACGGCACGATGAATCGCATGTTCCAATTCACGTACATTACCTGGCCATGAATAATTGAGTAAATACCGTTGTAATGAAGGACTCAGTACCACACTGGATAAGCCAAAACGCTGGCGATATTGTTCACAGAAGAACCCCGCTAATAAAATAATATCTTCGCCACGTTCCTTTAATGGGGGGACAAATAGCGGAAATACACTTAAACGATGAAATAAATCGGCCCTAAACCGACCTTCTAACACTTCTTCGCGTAGATCACGATTAGTTGCCGCCAATATACGAACATTAACGCGTAAACTACGGTCATCACCAACACGTTGAATATCGCCATATTGCAATACTCGCAGTAATTTAGCCTGTAACGCTAATGAAAGCTCCCCTATTTCATCTAAAAATAAGGTACCATTATCCGCCATTTCGAATTTACCACTACGGTGGCTAATTGCCCCAGTAAAGGCACCTTTAACATGACCGAATAATTCACTTTCCGCCACACTCTCAGGCAGCGCAGCACAGTTTAAATAAATAAGAGGGTGATCTGCTCGAAGGGATTTTTCATGGATAGATTTAACGACTAGCTCTTTTCCTGTTCCCGTTTCTCCGCCGACCAGAACATTTAATTCAGACGCGGCAACAATATCAATTTCCTTTTTTAATTGTTGCATACGAAGAGATAAACCAATAATCTCGGTTTCTCCAGAAGGTTTAAATAGTATGGGTTTATTCGGTAATATATTTTGCTTTTCAAGCTGTTCAATAAGTAATGCATTATTTAGTGCTCCCGCAGCTAACGCGGCAATTAACCTCAGTGACTCATTGCTAAATGCATCGAATTGATCAGGTTCCATACCATCTAATGTTAATGCACCAATAAGATTTTGCCCCGCATACAAGGGTAAGCCGACACAAGCATGAACTTTTAGGTGTTGATGATGAGGAATTAACCCATCATATGGGTCAGGGAGCTGGCTATCAGCAGGAAAACGCACTACATCACCGGCTCTTGCAATTGCTTCTAGCCGAGGGTGCCCTGATAAAAAGAATCGACGACCTAAAACATCAGCCATTAACCCATCGATTGCTAAAGGAATAAATTGGCCTGATTCATAACGTAATAACGCACATGCATCACACCTTAATGACTGCCTTAACGTGGTAATCAAACGCTGAAATCGATCTGAATGCTCCATACCACTTTGTAATTCGATTGCAATCTTTGCCAGTGCCTCGACAGAAAAACCCATGATTCATTCCCCATTGTCAATTTGACAACAATTATAGTCATAATGACAACACTTAACATAGTCATTTTGACTATAAACTAAAACAAATTATTTTAATTTATTTAAAAATCAAAATGTTAAATATTGGCATGAATATTGATTATGTCTTCTTATACTCTAAAAGCTACAGGACAAAATTAATATGGCGATTCATGTAAAAAATAACATCCATTGGGTAGGTCAGCGTGATTGGGAAGTACGTGATTTTCATGGAACCGAATACAAAACATTAAAAGGAAGTAGTTATAATAGCTATTTAATCCGCGAAGAAAAAAATGTTCTTATTGATACTGTCGATCATAAATTTAGCCGTGAGTTTGTTCAAAATTTGCGCTCGCAAATTGATTTAAATGATATTGACTACATCGTCATTAACCATGCAGAAGAAGATCACGCAGGTGCATTAACCGAATTAATGAGCTTTATTCCTAATACCCCGATCTATTGCACAGCCAATGCCATTGATTCAATAAATGGTCATCACCATCATCCTGAATGGAATTTCAAAATCGTTAAAACAGGTGACACGCTCGATATAGGTAACAATAAACAATTGATTTTCATTGAGACTCCAATGCTACATTGGCCTGACAGCATGATGACTTATTTTACTGAAGATGCCGTACTTTTTAGTAATGATGCTTTCGGGCAGCACTATTGTGATGAGCGATTATTTAATGACGAAGTCGACCAAAATGAATTATTCGAACAGTGCCAGCGTTACTACGCCAATATTCTTACCCCATTTAGCCGCTTAGTGACGCCAAAAATAAATGAAATTTTAGGCTTTAATCTACCTGTCGATATGATAGCGACATCTCACGGAGTAGTATGGCGTGATAATCCAAATCAAATCATTGAATTGTATTTGAAATGGGCAGCAGATTATCAAGAAGATCGTATCACTATTTTCTACGATACCATGTCAAATAATACTCGTTTAATGGCGGATGCAATCGCTCAAGGCATCAATGAAGCCGACCCTAATGTCGCGGTTAAAATATTTAACGTTGCACGCAGTGATAAAAACGACATTATTACTCATGTTTTTCGCTCCAAAGCGGCACTGGTCGGTACCTCAACCATGAATAATGTCATGATGCCTAAAATAGCAGGTATGCTTGAAGAAATTACAGGCTTACGTTTTTTAAATAAAAAAGCCGCTGCTTTCGGTAGTTTTGGTTGGAATGGCGGCGCCGTTGACCGTGTTCAAACACGTTTGATGGATGCCGGTTTTGATACCGCATTATCTTTAAAAGCAAAATGGAAACCAGACACAAAAACATTAGATGACTGCCGTGAGTATGGGCGTAATATTGCTCGCCAATGGGCATTACCGGCATAAATTAAATAACAAAGTAGCATCAGAATTTTATGATTTTTTAAAGGATACCTCATATGCAATTTAGAGATAAAACACTCGGACAGCTCGCATTATCCATTCCTAGAGCTTCTTCTTTATTTCGCCAATATAATATGGATTACTGTTGTGGTGGCAAACAGACGCTGAGTCGCAGCGCAGAAAAATTAAAGTTAGATATTGACCTATTAGAAAGCCAATTAGCTAAATTAGCCACAGAAACGTTAGAACAGGATTGGCGCAAAGCCCCACTCAGTGAGATTATCGATTTTATCATTGTTCGCTATCATGATAGGCACAGAGAACAATTACCTGAACTAATACTACAGGCACAAAAAGTTGAACACGTTCATGTAAATAAGCCAAGCGTGCCAAAAGGTTTATCAAAATACTTAGAAGCATTACTAGAAGAGCTAACTAGCCATATGATGAAAGAGGAACGCGTTTTATTCCCTATGATAAAAAACGGAATGGGCAGAAACGCAGCAGGTCCAATTAGTGTCATGGAACAAGAACATGATGATGCTGGTGATATCTTAGAAGCAATTAAAGGTATTACCAATAATGTCACACCGCCACCAGAAGCCTGTACTACCTGGCGTGTGTTGTATAATGGCATCAATGAACTGATTGATGATTTAATGAATCACATTAACCTAGAAAATAACTTATTATTCCCAAGAGCACTCGCTGGCGAATAAATAAGTAAGGGGCTATCTATATAATAGACAGCCCCTTATTTAAAATAATTTTTAGTAAATACTAAAAATACCTATTTGTACTGTTGCTTAATTTCTTGCGAAACGACTAATCCACGTTTTGCTTCTTTTTCTGCAATTTCAACGGATAACCCGATATAAGATCTCGGGTCAAGCATTGCTTTAATTTCTTCATTACTGAATGCTGCTGATATCACACTATTTTTGGTCAAATTAGTATAAAAATCTTCCCCATCCGCCGCAGTTTTAATTGCTTCTTCATACAGAAGGGAATGAGCTTTATCTTTGCCTAATTTTTCCGCCATCTTCATCATGACATACTCAGTATTATCCAGCCCTTTGTTTCTCAAAACATTATGAAGCATTCTCTCTTCATGTGGCACAATCGTCCTAGAAAGCTCTTCAGTTCTTAGTAAAATTTCCGTGGTTAATTCCAAAGCTTCTTCAATTAACCCATCAAATAACATATAAGAGCTACTATCACCTTCATAAGGCCTTACCGCAGAATACATACCAACACTCGGTAAAGAATATAATTTCTGTGAGTTAGCAATAATTCCCTTAGCAAGTTTTGGGTTTATTTTATGCGGCATAGTACTACTGCCCACTGTTCCTTTAGTAAACCCTTCAGAAACCTCTGCAATTTCTTCTAACGTTGTGCTATAAACTTCTTCACCGATTTTATGACAAATATTGGCCATTAACGCTAAATTTGCCATATATTCAAGCTTATACGTACTTAAGTTTCTGGATGGTACTTCCATGGCTTCCATACCCACCAACTCAGCGACACGTTTTTGTACCGCCATACCAACATCAGGCATTGAGTTAAATGCACCAACAGCACCACCCATCATGATAGTGAAAACCCGTTTTTCACACTCTTTCATACGTTGGTAGCAATCAATAAAATCGCTGATCCACACCGAAACTTTATAGCCATAGGTGATAGGGATCGCATGACGCCCATGAGTTCTTCCCGGCATCACCATATGTTTGGTTCTTTCGGCCAAATCGGCTAAGTTTTCGATGATTTCACCGAGTAACAACATAAATTTATAATGTACGGTTTTCATCATATAGAGCTGTGAACTTTGCTGAATATTTTGCGTGGTAATTCCATAATGGATATATTTACCACTTTCCTCAGAGCAAGCATTCACTAAAACTTTCAAGAAAGGTACAAAGCCATGGCCTATTTTTTGGTAAATACGGCTCATTTCTTCAAAATCGATATTTTCGATAACAGCCTTTTCTTTAATTTCATCTGCCGCTGATTGTGGAATAAATCCCAGTTCCGCTTGAGCTTGGGCCAGCATGGATTCAAACATTAACCAAGTAGAATATTTTGCTTCATCAGACAATAAGTCTTTAATTCCACGGTCATCAATAGTTTTACTTTTAGAATCGTATAATGCTCTCATTTCGTATCCTTTCTTTATTTCTTCATTGCTTCATCAACAGCATTGCGAACAAACTCAACCTTTGGTCCATACACGACATGGACGTGGTTTGCCGATGGAAAGAAGAATGCGGTACATCCTGATTCCAACATTAAATCTTTATCTATTTGGTTCACTTCTCCAACATCAATACGCATACGAGTAATACAGTTATCTACGTTACGAATATTTTGTTTTCCACCTAATGCTTGGATTAAAATTTCTGCGATTTCGCCATATCGTTTTTCTTTAATTAAGGTATTTTTCAGATTACTCGATTCTTCACGACCAGGAGTTTTAATATCAAATTTAATAATTGCCCAGTAGAAAATAAAGTAAGTGACGACGGCTAAACAGCTACCGATAACAACCAAGAAGATCCAGTTAGTGTGTTCGTACAGTAGACCAAAAATAGTAAAATCAAAGACGGTTCCACGAATATAACCGATACCGACCTCAGCCAATGAAAGCAACACCGCACCGATACCGACAATAATGGCGTAAATTAAGTACAATAATGGCGCAATAAATACGAAGGTAAATTCGAGTGGCTCCGTGACGTTACCAAGCATGGCTGTTAATACCATAGTAACCAGCATGGATTTCACTTCTGCGCGGTTTTCTTTCTTCGATGTTTTGTAAATAGCAAGAGCAATTGCAGGGAATAGGAATAGTGTGACTAGCATTTGTTGCTGCGCCATAAAGCGAGTCAAACTTGGCATCATCGACCAATATTCACTATCTGGGCCTTGGTTAAATAGCACCTCAGTTAATGCGGGAACAACACCAACAAAGGTTTGTCCGTCAATAACATAAGTACCACCCGCCTCAGTAAATCTAAATAAAACGTTCCATACATGGTGTAAACCAAATGGAATAAATAAACGTTCACCACCCGCGGTAAAAAATGGCCCTACAGGACTTAAAAATACCGCCGAGAGTTTCATCAAACCTTGGACTAATACTTCCCAAATAAACGGTAATAACGCACCCACTCCAATCATTAAACCGATCATAATAATAGAAACGGATTTTTTACCAGAAAAGAAAGCAAATGCGGTTGGCAATTCAAGGTTATAGAACTTATCAGTCGCCCAAGCGGCAATCAAACCAGTAATAATCCCTCCTGCGGCACTGATATTTAAAGTTTGTATACCAAGAACTTTAATTTGCCCTACTTGCCCCATCATTGCAGGGTCTGCAAGCTTACCAGTAAGCACTAGCCAAATATTCATGGTGATGATCAGCGATAAGTAGCCGACAACCGATGCAAAGACGGCGATCCCCTTATCTCGATGGCTCATACCATAGGCCACCCCCATAGCAAACAGTAGGGGAATATTATCAAAAATAACACCCGCGATTGAACGAATGCTGACAAGTAATGCATTAACCGTTTCATTTCCGAGAAAAGGAAAACGTGCAATCATATAAGTTTGCACTAATGCACCACTGATACCCAATATCATACCAATAGGTGCTAAAACACCTATTGGAAGGAGTAATGTTCTCCCAAAGCGTTGAATAGATTCACCAAACTTTTTTCTGGCCATACTGTTTCCTTATGACTTCTATTATTAGAATTAAAGGCATACTAGCTTGGGGGAGTTATAAAAGAAATGATGTCACGGTTTTAAAAGTTATCTTAGGTCATAACTAATGACCTAGGTCATATTAATAAAAACTATCTACCAAAGACAAGAATGAAAGACGAGTGAAGTTTTCTTAGAAAATAAAAAAGAAAATTTAAAGTAGATTTTCTAATTCATTGATAAGTAAATCAACTAAAATAAAAAAGCCAATTCTGGATTTTGTGTCATCTCTTTTAGTATCAAAGTTATCGGCAAAACAAAACAGAGTGTTATCAGTATAAGTAGTTAGTTCATTAGTATTAAAGGCGGTCATACTAATGATATTTGCCCCTTTTAATTGCACAATTTTTGCTGTTTCAATAATTTTTTTGGTTCCCCCTGATAGTGAGATAAAAATGACGGTGTCATCTTTGCTGACTAATCGAGTGAAAGAATCAGATAAATTGTAGTCATTAATGAAAAAACAGTGTAAACCTAACGCAAATAGTAAGTGTTCAAGATAATAGCCAACAGCCTTACTTGTCCCTCTGGCAACAATAAAAATATTTCTCGATTTATGTAGTATTTTAGCGCAATCGCTAATTTGCTCTTCATTAATTAATGTAAAACTTTTATTAATATTTTTTTCAAGTTGTTTTTTATAAGACGAAGGTGTGATTTTTTCAGTTTTATTTTTTGTTAAAATATAATTATTAATCTGAAACTTAAGTTCTTTAAATCCACTAAACCCTAATTTTTGCGACAAATTAATAATAACTGTTTTAGAAACAAAGGTTTTAGCAACTAGTTCATTAATATTTAAGTAAGGGATATCTGTAATATTATCAGTCAGGTATTTTAAGACTTTTTTTTCGCTAATGGTTAAATTATCGTAATTTTTTAAGAAATCTAACATATCCCCTCCCCGATGAGCCTAGCTAGCTTTCAAGTGACTCTATTGTATAAGAATAAAGTAATAAACAAGTAAACAGCACTCAAGAGTGGCGCTGTTTACTGGACAAGAAATCACTTAAACTTAAGTTGTTTCACAGCCTCATCGATATCAATTTCATCTTCCGAAAATGTTAATGATGTCCCATGTAACGTACTAATTTCTAATTTTTTCAATGAACGCATTTGACCAGGTTTATCTGATTTTGGTTTGATACTATTCATTAATGCGCCAATTGATAACACGGTATTTTCTTTATCGATACGCGTATCTGCAGGTACTTCTACTGAATAAACACGATAGGATTTAATTGATGTAATCTTAATCCGTTCTCCTGCGATATAAATATATTTACTTTCAGGTATGACTTTGACCGCAAAAGCAGATAACCCTTTATTATTTGTCGTCGGTTCGAAAGTAACTGCAGCATTTTTTTTAATCAAATCTGGGTTGGCAACCTTAACCACATGAAAATAACGGTTATCTCCATTCTCATCTTTGATAAATCCAAAACCTTTATCTTCGAACCATGTTGTGATCGTTCCATTCATTGCCATTACCGCCTAATTAATCTTTTATTGACTCAGTTTTTACAACGCGCAGTATAGAGCACAATGCGTGTGCAGACTACGGCTTTGCTTTTAGTCTGAGTGATAAATTTACGTGATGCAAGTGACAGCGTTCGCCTACCTACTAAAAATTGGTTATTATCAACAACCATTTTTTGCTGGAAAGGCTAATGACTGAAATCATCGACACCTTTATTGCTCCGCCCTGTCACGATGAGATAGAAATTATCTATCAGGATGAGCATCTGGTTCTTATTAATAAGCCAAGTGGCCTACTCAGCCTTTCTGGAAAAAACCCACAAAACTTAGACTCCGTCCATCACCGATTAGTAAAAATATTCCCAGACTGTACTCTTGTTCACCGTCTCGATTTTGGCACATCTGGGTTGATGGTGGTTGCTCGCAATAAAGCCATCAATGCAGCTCTGAGCCAGCAATTTAGCCAACGCTCTGTCATTAAAATATACCAAGCTTTACTTTGTGGCCACTTAGCTAATGATGAGGGGGTCATTGATGCGGCAATAGCAAAAGACCCTGCACAGTTTCCCCGCATGTCGCTTTGCGAGGTGAATGGCAAACCTGCCCGCTCCCACTATCAAGTAATAGAGCGTCTGTATCACCCTGTAGAAAATGGGATATCGTTACCTGTAACCCGTGTCCAATTAACCCCTGAGACAGGGCGCACCCACCAGTTACGCATCCACTGCCAAAAATTAGGCCACCCAATCTTAGGTTGCGATCTATATGGTGGGCGATTATTACAAGGGACTGAGCAGACTCCACGTTTACTTTTGCACGCTAGCGAATTGCATTTTGTTCACCCTGCGAGTCAGAAGAACGTTAAAATGTTTAGCGCCAGCCCGTTTTAACGCCAAAGCTACGACTTAAAATTTGACGAGTATTACCACATCAGGTCGTCAGGGATCTTAAAGTCCGCATACGGGTCATCTTCATCCTGTTCTTCTTGGCTGAGTGCATTGTTGAGTACGATACTATCCGCATCTCTTTGCGTTATTTTATCCGCTACGCTTGCTGGAATAATCACATACTCGTTAACATCACTGTTATCAATCGTTAAACGTGCAATCGCCAGACGCCCACTGATCAGTTGCGTTTGTGTTATTTTGTCTACAACAACTTGCTTGATAACGTTGTTATCTGTGAAATTAAAGCTAATATCTCCCTTTGAAATATCAACTTTATTCATTTCAATAAGTTGTTTAACTTGTGCTTTAAACTCTTTGGATTGCACCATTTGTTTATGCTGCTCACTCAATTGTTTGTCACGCTCAAGCTGTGCTTTTTTATTTTCTTCTACGGCTTCCCTTGCTTCACGCGCCTGAACACGTGATTTTTTAGCCGTTCTTTGCACTTTTGCCATTTTCTTACTGGTAACTAATCCTGCTTTTAGCATTTGCTCTTGTAAGGTGAGTTTCGCCATCTTCGCCTCTAAATCTATCGGATAATTATGTGATTATACCTGTAGCGACTGAGACCTGATAGGTTTTGAGCTTTATTGATAGAGAAATTATGTGATGTTATTTAAGAAAAGATGCTAGCGATGATAATTCAAAATTTGGTGTATTTAACTTATTTTGTCTAATCCAAAATATGTTTATAATAAAATCATCGATATATTGTGATTTTGTTATAAACACGATTTGTTCAGTAACCATAGAGAGCTGACGAGAAAAAATGGAGGCTTTCATCCATATAAAAACCTCTCTATTTCAATAGCTACGGAGTGGACATAATAATGGTAGCGGCTGAACTAAACTGGCCTTCTATCAATTCATTTGGCGATAAATTAGGTTTTTTAACTAGCGTGAACATTAATGTATCTCTACCATGCCCATTTTCTATTTTTGAATCGAAATGCCCATTCATAGGGGAAACTCTTTGCCCTTGATGATAAACCTCAACACCTAATCCAGACATAATAGAACCTTGACTACCAATATCTCCTGTTCTAACAAGTAAAGCATCAGATGAGAAAGTCGAAGTTTCTCCGCTAATAATCATCTTTATTGGCACCGTCAGGTTATTATCTTCACAACTATAAGTGATTTCTGCGTTACGTTGAAAACGGCTTGCACTTCCCACCGTTGAAATACCCGATGCATTTACTGTTTCAAAATCAACAATGATGATTTGGTTATCATTGATATCACACGTACCCGTTCCAACAACTACGTCATTACCCGCATAGAAATTCCATTTAAAATAAGCATGGTCAATATGCTGATTACTATTTACAAATGTCGCATATTTATGGAGATCTAATGTCATCAGCAAATCGCCTTTTCTTACCAAGACTGATGGCGTTGGTTTAACATTTACCTGCAAATATAATTTAATTTGTAAAGGTTCACTAACTGTAGTTAAACGAAATACTTGAATTTCTTTACCACTAAATGGTGCTAAATAATAAGCGCCACGTACGACCACACCCGCTTTTAATTCTGGGTTATTCTTAAATGTTGGACCAAGGTCAGCACCAGTCACATTTAAATAATCAACATAAGCACTGGGGGCTTCATTACGGCAGGTCATAAAATCACTCACATCCGCAAATTCATTTATACGATTTGGTACAGCAAAAATATCATTATCGAGAGGAACATCATAAATACTTTGTGTTCCCCCACCAACTTCCTGCCCTCCATTAGTTTTACACTGGAACGCAAAAATAGTTGGGGAAAATAATAAGGTTGAGAGAAGTAATATTAATATCTTCATTGTTACTGATACCTTAATCATAAATTAAACTAAAAATAGCGGTTGCAGTAAAATGGCCAAACGCAATACTTTTATTTTTTATTGCATCGGGTTCCCCTTGCACATTCGCATTAAAACTTAAAATATTTGTACCATTCTCTAAATTGTATGCAGGCGTCGTACTATTAATGGGAATTTTTTTACCGCTATATTCTAAGATTTCAATTCCGATGCCCGAAGCCATGCTGCCAGAATCTAATGCAAGAAGGCCTGGTAAATTGATATTTTCGTTTCCTGTAAACTTAACGGTCACCGTTCTAAAGATACTATTATCACAGTCATCTAAATGAATATTAAAATTTTCAATTGGCGTTTTTTGATTAATATAGAGGTACTTATTAACGATAGTACCAAAGTCCACAATGATATTTTCATCACCGGGCCTTACTGTACAAGCTTCAGCGACAAGTTGGCCTCGTATCTTAATTTCACCAATTTGACCATTTTTTGCATGACTCTGTAACGAAAAAAATAACAAACTTAATAGCATGGAGAGTATTATTTTTTTAAATTTATAAAAATTGAAATTTAAGTTATTCATATAAATACCTTCAATGCTATATCAGACAATCTATTAAGATTATTCATACGTTATTTGAAAAGAAATAACACTTCGATAAGCTCCAGCCTGTAACTTCTCTGCAATTCTTACGGGAGCTACATAATAAGTTAAAATATTTTGCCCCGTAGAAATAAGCTCAGGTTCACTATACTCACCAAAAGCAATTTCTTTTCCTTTAGGATTAGTTATCTGCAATCCAAGCCCATTCACACCTTCAACTCTCGCTATGTTCGGCCTAAAAGGGACAACTGGCGTGATAAACCTAATTTTCATACCTGGCTGAGAAAGACTCCATGTGACATTACCGGATTTATTGTTTCTCAAAACCGTTGGGGTTTCGATACAATCCAATAACTCGATGTTTACCGGCGTCTTGTGGCCTTGGGCGCCAATTGTTTTTAATGATGCAGTTTCAATATTTCCTAAATCAACGGATTGAAATGCAGAATCCATCGATAAATGGCATGCACTCTCCGTTAATGAGCCATAAACGAAAATTTTACCATTTGCACCTTCAACATCCCAATTACCTGTTGTGTTATAAAAGGCATTATTTGATGCCGCATATATCACAGCTGAATGAAATATGAGAGATAATCCAAAGAGTAAGGAAAAGCTTTTTTGATTAATCATCATTTTCCTCTCTATTTACTTTCAGGAACAACCTGACATGTATTTGCTTGACATTTAAATTGAAGTTTTGGCCGGCCACCATAGTCATTTATATAGGTCAATACCGGATTTGCCCCCACAGTAGAACTTGGAACTCCTAATTTTTCTTCACTAAATGGTGCAACCATAACTGCCTTAAAATTCTGATTTACGGGTGAATTTTTTCGCTCAGCCGCACCAATAATCGTGATATAAAAGGGAGTTGGGTTTTTAATGATATATTGGTCACCTTGCTTAATAAGCTGTGTTTTTTCTTGCCAAGGGTTATTCAGCATTTCTGTTTCGCTTAGCATGATACTTTTAGGACGATAAAATAATTTAATTTTGCTCTGTAACGCTAATTGCAAAACATTCGGTTTATCACTTTTTGGCGGGATCTCCCTTAAATTAAAGTAATAAACACTTTCTCTATCCTGAGGTAACTGACTAATTTCAGGAAGCGCCTCAATACGGACTTGGCTTGATTTTTCGGGTTCAACTCTCTGCACCGGAGGTAATACAGCAAACGGTGAAGTAATTTTTACCCCTTGAATATTTTCAACCCACCCTTGGGCCAAATAAGGTAGCTGGTTATTTTTATTAGTAATAGTAATTGAAACGCTTTTTTGATCACCATTAAAAATAACTCGGGTTCTATCTAAAGCAATTGCCGAGAATGCGCTTCCGCTAACTAAACTGCTTAATAAAATAGTACTGATATATAAATTAGTTAATTTTTTCATAGCAATCACTCATTTACAGATTATTATCTGCTTCATTACGTTTATTTGATAATGGTTTACAAGGAATGAATAATCCTTGGTTAATTGTTTCTAAGTTTTCAGGAAAATTAATTTCACATTGTGCTTCCCCACCCCAATGAATAATCATGACTTCATTTGGGTTGATACCACTAACATAGGCATATCCATTATCAGTAACTATTCCCGTTTCTTTTCCTTTCAGATTCGTGATCTGGGCACCAAATGGCGGTGCAGAACCGTCAGACATACGCATTGAAAGCATCATCTTTTCACCAGACAGTACATTAAATTTGCGATAGCCAATCGCGCCTTCTGTTAATGTCGCTTGAACAATAGAATCCGTTACTTCGGCATTATTCGGTAATGCATTTAAATCGACTTTAACTTTACTGCGGTAGTAGCTATTTAAGTCAGGGACAATCACTTTACCAAATGCATTTGATGCAATAGGGATCCCTCGGTCTGATACGGGAATTTTAGCCACACCATCAGTGTCGATCAGCAAACGAGTTCCGCCAATATTTGAAACTCGATGAGCATCCGCACCATTTAAAGTCATGGTAAATCCGCCTTGTGCCCCTACCCCAAATGACGTGTAATTATTATGAATATAGCTGGCATTCGCAGTTAACTTAGTATTATCACCATAATGGGTAATATAGGTACTTGCGGTTCCACCTTTGTTGGTCGAGCCTGCACTGACTTGATAATTGGTTCTATCTGACAATTTGTCATAATAGGTTGCTCGATTAACGGTATCATCCCGTGTTGCTTGTAATGAATAGCCAATATTTGCACCATTTCCCCAAGGCATTGAAGCTGAAATATACAGGCCATCATCATTTGTTTCGTTATATTTATTGCGATAGGCCGATAACGAAATATTAATATTCTTCAGGCTTCCCCAATCTAAGGTTTTTGTCACCATTAAATTGTAGCGATTACTTTCTGGCTTATCCCAATAGGTTTGGTGCGAGTAGTTTAAATAAGCTGTAATTCTCGATTCCCTAAAGTTTTTATTTAAATAAATCACATACATTTCTTTATTACTACCTTGACGCTCACCTGAGTCTTTAGCCGTTAAAAAATCGGTTACAGTCATAAAACTGCGTTCTGAGAATCGGTAACCTGCGAACTGTACTTGGCTATCATAGTCATCAAAACGTTTTGAATAGTTTATTCGATAAGAATTACCTGTGAGTTTTTTATCATTAGGAATATTTGCAATAGAATGCGTAATATCGAAAGATAAGGCACCAAATGCCAATAAGTCACGACCGACACCCACGTTGAATGCATTATAGTCTTGACTATTTAATGAGCCTGCAAGCAATGACCAACCATTAGTGACACCCCACGACATTTCACCACTCGCAAATGTATCTCCATTAACATGATGATCCATATCCGTTGGGCGACCCATCGCTAATTTATATCGAATACTACCTGGTCGAGTTAAATAAGGGATATTGGCTGTTTCAACCTGATATTCTTGAACTGAACCATCCTGCTCTTCGATTCGGACATCCAGTTTTCCCGTCGTCGCATCACTTAAATTTTGGATACGGAAAGGACCCGCAGCGACTTGTTCTTGATAAATAATCCGCCCTTGTTGGCTAACAATCACCGTCGCATTTGTCGTCGCAACACCCGTTATTTCAGGTGCATACCCACGTAAATTAGGTGGTAACATTAAGATATCAGAGCGTAAGCCAACACCTGTAAATCGAAAACTATCGAATAAATCAGTGTTAAAATAGTCCTCGCCCAAGGTCAATTTCGCTTTAATGCTGGTTAACGCTTTATAGGCGTATAGTCGGCTCCATTGAAAGTCATGCTCATTTTTACTATCCGAGCCAGTTTCTCGTTGAGCACGCCCCTGCCAATCTCCCCTAAAGCGCCATGCACCAAGGTTCACACCTGCGACACCATTTGCTGTCACATTATAGTTGCTATTATTATCATGAGGCTTATTCGCTCTTGCGTTTATATTGTAGTCTAAAATAACCCCTGAAATTCCTTCATCCCACAGAGAAGGCGGATCCCAGTTAGCTGTTCTATATTCAAGGTAGGCTTGAGGTATACTCAGATACAACGTTGAGTCAGATAAATCCCCCCGTGCTTGAAAGCCGGGCAAACTGCGTAAATCAAGACACTCATTATTATGCCACCACGTAATTTGCTTCAACGAACTGGCTGTTAGTCCTAGCTGCTGGACTTGTTCTGGTGTGATACAAACGAGGCTATCTTCAGGGTCGTTTTCTGGCGCATAGAATGAAAAACGTTGCTCGGGTAAAGTTTCTTTATTTACTTGTACTTTGAGGGGATAAATACCAGGCATAATATAGCCTGCACGTGAGAATTGCTTAACATCAATGTTTTTTTTGTCTTCTAAATCAAATAATGCCGTATTAAATTGTATGGTATCGGCAGCATATAACTGAGCGGATAATGACCCAAATGTAATCATTATCGTTGTCGTTATTATATTTATTTTGTGTTGTTTAAAAAACATAAAAAACATCCCTAAAACACCAATATAATTTCTTAGAATTAATAATAATCGACCTTGAACCTTAATAAGGTTTGGTAATTACCCGCTTTAACAGGATGATAATTGGTGACTAATTGCATTTGATATTTAAGGATCATTGTCCCTGGCGTAATTCCTAATGCAGGTAATGGCTTTCCTGGTGTAATGGAATATCCCGATATATCATGCAATGCCAATTGCACTCCTTTTGCTTCACCCGAGAGTGTGAAAAAATCACCTTCTGATGGACCATCAAAAGTGACTTCGAGTGAATTCCATTCGTTATTATCTTTCGAATATTTTTCCCAACGACAATCAATGAGCTTAATATTGAATTCTTTTATGGGGCCTTTCCCAACTTCACGAATATAGCTTGTTGGAAGTACCCCCATATTAATGGTCTGATCCCTAGACCCAATATCTATTGCGCAGGCAGTATCGACTATTTCGCCATTCATCGTGACTTTACCCCACCCATGAGATGATGCAGCCATTTGTGGCGAAAGAAATAATGTTAGAAGAAATAGGGAAGATACTTTGCTTCGCAAATAGATAAATCCTTTCACTTTAACCTCTGACTTAATTTGGTGATTAATAGAGGAACACAAAGGTATTCCTCTTAAACTAATCAATTAGTTATAAGTTAAGGTAAAGTTAGTTACGCCTTCGAATTTACCTAATGGAATTTTATCAACCGCAACGTTTGCACCTTGTACATAAGCGCTATAACGTAATGTATTATCACCCGCTTGTAATTGATGTTCTTGAGCTGTTGCAACTCCCATATCTAACGCTGCGCCATTAGTATCCGTTAATTGAATACCCACGTTGCCAGCAATAGTTGGGTCTGTTGCATCTAAGCCTGTTACACCGAGTAATTTAGAATTGAAAGCAGCGCTAGAACCAGAGAATGTGATACTCACTTTATCGTTGTACACTTTATCATCTGCATCTTTCGGGAATACACAGTCTTCCAATTCAATATTGAATTGCTTCGCGCTAGAAGTACCGCCATTCGCTAAAACAGAGTTAGCGATTTGGCCTAACCATACTGTTTGGTCAATAGAATCTGAACTAATTGAGCAAGGTGCATCGATGATTTCACCTTTAAATGTGACTTTACCATGCCCTTGATCAGCGAGTGCTGGAGATGCAATAGCGGCAGAAACTAGTGCGGCTAAAAATACTTTTTTCATTTGAACCTCATTTATATATAACAACGTGATGATTACCCAACATGATGTAGGGCATAGTTAGAATTTATTATTTTTAAAATAACTATTTGCTGTATAAAGAATTTAAAATAATTTCTGTTTGTCGATTAAAAATATAATGGTAGTTATCCTTTTCATCGGATAAACATTCACTATTATGAATAAATGAATTAGCACTAGGATTTTTTTCATTTATTTTCAATGATACACTTTCAAAAAATGCACTCGGGCTAATTTCTAGATAAAATAAAATTGAAAATAGCATTCCACAGTTAATGCTACATATTCCTCTTTCATAACGAGATATTTGTTGTTGTGATATCTTTAATTTTTTAGCTAGATCACTACCACTAAGCCCTTTCTCTTTTCTAAGATGCGATAATTCCATGCCAATTTGTTCAGTTAGTATTTTCTGAAAGCTATCTATACTGGTCTTTAATTTATTACTTTTCATATCTCACCAATTAAAGCCTTGTGTAATGAGGCAAAACAATCAGAACCACTCATAAAGTGAACAATTTATTTTTTGAAATGCAAAAAAAACGCAACAAAATAAATCAAAATGTTGCGTTAAATGAGTTTTAGGTAAATTGTTTTATATATAAGAATCGTCAGAATTAAAATCTTTAATTTATACCTTAAACTAGAAAAGTCAGATGATTTAACTGGTGAGTTTTATTGCAAAAAAAATCATGAAAGATAACTTTTTGTTGTTAATGACAAATTTTTACATTAATTGATAATTACCTCTAAAATGCATTGCTGCAACAGAGTTTTATGCTATTTGATTTTAGTTAGTCTGATAATTATACTTATTAGGTAATTTGAACATTTTGATTTATTATGTTGCGTTACGAATTGATTTTTATAGATATTTTATTTTATCCGATTGATTACTATTGATAATTAATTAATTTTTTTATTGTATATTAAATTAATGTGTTTTAAATCATCAATAAGATGTTTTTAACTCACAAAAACCAAAAATATGAATTTATCATCTAAATGATTTCACTTATATGGTGACCTTTCACAGAATAACTTTATTTGATAGTCAAAAATAGACTGTTACTGTAAAAAAAATGATTGAAATATGATAATAATTAGTTAACTGAGAAAGCGAACCTTCTATACTCGCAATTAGAGTAATTAAATTATGATGATTCAAAAAAAAAGAATAAATAAAATTATAAACTAATCTTATTTTTAAAGGCTGGAAAATAAATTACTTGAGTATGTTGTTTATGGCTTTAAAAATAATTACTACCCTTAATATGCATAAGAATACCTCAGTTTTATAAAATCAATTACCTAAATAACTGAGGTATTCTTGGTGTTTAGTTCATATTATTATGTTTAGTGCTAGCTTTATATTGACACAACTCATTAAATTACTTATTGATTCGACCAAATACCACTAAATCTTTTTTCATTACTAGCAGTATAAATTACAGTATGGGCGATATTTCGATGCCCTAAATAGTCTTGGATTAATCGAGTGTCCCTACCCAAATCAGCTAAAGCATAACCGCATGCATGCCTTAGCATATGAGGATGAAGCTTTACAGGAAGCCCTGCTATTTTGCCATACTGCTCAAATAAGCGATAAATTTGATAACGAGAAATTTGGCTTCCCTTTTGTGAAATAAATAAACAATCTGACCCTGCTGTTTTCCAAGAATCTCTTTCAACTAACCATTTTTCAATCGCATTAAACTCTTCGGGAATTATAGGCTGTACGGTAGACAGCCCTCCTTTTAGTCTCCTAATAAATATCACTTTCTGCACCAAATCAATATCAGACATTGTGATATGAGTGAGCTCACTAACTCTTAATCCATGCAAAAAGCTCATTAATAACAAGCAATAGTCTCGATTAGGATAGCGACCTTGCTTTGTAGCATCCAATAAAGAATTAACTTCTGTACGTGTAATAAATTTACGTTTAGTCATTATGATCTCATCTATACCTCATTATATTTCGCTACATACCAACGATAAATCAACTAAAAATAATAATTTTTCAGAAAATTAAATATAATATGTCAGAAAGGTCAGTGATGATACCGAAATGCAACAACTTAATCATGATGTTACTAGGATACAAAAGACGAAATATGATGAATAGTTGAATGGAAATTGATTTATAAGGTAGTTATGTTGTTTTCATTCCATGAATGATGAACAATAAAGGTAGCCTCACATGGGTATTAGCCTGTATCCCTTTTCCCCCCTTATCTAGAATAGTGTATACTTGCCAACAAGAAATTTATTCACGGTTAATTAATATAATGAAAGAAATCGAAAAAGCACAAATTAAGCTTCTTAGCGACCGTTTAGATCTTATTCGTCGCCAGATGGCAAGTATGCAACTGACGAGTGAAGTAGAAAAACACGCAGAACTAGAGAAAGAAAAAGCGACACTGGAAATTGAAATCGCTCGTCTGAAGGCGGTGCGTAACAAAAAACTAAGCAAAGAAGCGCAAAAACTAGTAGATATGCCGTTCAAGCGTCCCATCACTAAGAAAGAACAAGCCGACCTTGGCAAGCTGAAAAAATCCGTGCGGGGCTTGACCATTGTCCATCCAATGACGGCATTAGGCCGCGAAATGGAACTGGATGTTATGACCGGTTTTTCTAAGGCTGATTTCTAGTTAGAAAGTCAACCCAACTAAAATCTGTAATGCCCAACGAATACTGGGAGGTTCTTAATACACTTTTTATAGTTATGAACCGCTAGTAAGTAATTCAGCCGCTCATCATCCATCACAAACCCTTTGATCAGATACCGTTTAGCGTTTGCGTTGCCTACTGGCGAAATTGAGTGCCACCAACAGATGGAACGCAGTAACTGACAGCAAGCACATTATTTTACTAAAAAATAATGTGCAACTATATTTATAAATTCTGTTGAAAGAAAACTGTCAGTTTATCGAAAGGGATCTTGCTTAGATTATCATATAAATCAACATGATCAGCATTTGGAATAATCAAGAGTTCTTTAGGAGCTGAAGCTACTTTGTACACATCTTCAGAATAATAACGAGAATGTGCATTTTCCCCTGCAATCAGCAAAATTGGTCTTGGTGATATCATTTCAATATTGGTATGCATAGGAAAATTAAAAAAAGATATAGGCGTTGTTGCTGTCCACGCGGTTGTTGAATTAATTGAACGGGGATGAAAACCTCGAGGAGTACGGTAATAATCAAAAAATGCGGCTAATACAGGCGGTGCATTCTCTGGCAGAGTCTCCGGTAAAACACGTTGTCCCTCGATAATATTGCCATCTTCATCGAATGGCACCTCATGGTAACCTAAAGCATAGTGTCCGTTTTTTGCATCTTTCCAGCGCTGCTGGCTAAGATAATCAATCACTTTATGTCGTTCTTCAATGGTGTAACTATCTTGGTATCCGCGGCTAATACTGCGAGACATATCGTACATTGATGCTGTTGCTACGGCTTTAATACGTGAATCGCTACTCGCTGCAGTTAAAGCCATACCACTTAATCCGCAGATAGCTAACGCACCAATACGCTCGCGATCCACATTTGGCTGTAGCCCTAAAAAATCGACAGCAGCACTAAAGTCTTCCGTATTGATATCCGCAGAAGCAACATTTCGAGGCTCACCCTCACTTTCTCCAGTAAAAGAGGGATCAAATGCTAGAGTAATAAAACCACGCTCTGCTAATGTTTGCGCATACAACCCCGAAGACTGCTCTTTTACTGCGCCAAATGGGCCACTCAATACAATCGCAGCAAATAACCCACTAGTATGTTTAGGTTGATATAAATCTCCGGCTAAGGCTAAACCATAACGATTTTTGAATGTGACTTTTTTATGTTCAACCTTATCACTTTTTACAAAGGTTTTATCCCATAGCTCACTGAAATTTGTATTTGGTTGCGCTAATACTGGTGATGTCATTATTGATGCCATACTCGCAACAGCAATACTTGCCCCCGTTAATTTCAATAAATCTCTACGTTCATGATTCATAATATGCATCCTCTTTTAGTTATTTCTTTAGATAAGCTCTATCACAGCTTGTTTTGGTGATGTAAATTGTAGATATTCCAGCCCATCGGTTATTTTTCCTAATTTAAATAACCCTGAGGAGTAACTAAATGGTTGATAAAAAATAGCAATATTTCCCCAAGGGGCATAATAAGTAATATCCCCAATCTCTGGCACGATCCCACTAGATGAATTGCGAGTTAGTAGTTTTCGGGGAAGATAAGTGATTTTTTCTGTGGATGAATAATCTGCTAACTCAACAGTGAGCGGTAATAAACTGATAAAATCACGCGTCATTTCTGAATCTTTTAATTCTGCCTTTATTATTTGCGTATCAAGACGAATTTCTATTAAATACACTTTAGGTTCTATTGGTAAACTACGTGCCAATAATGGCTGGCTGATGCAGGCAAATACCAACAGAAAATAAAAATTTAATGGGGTAAGCCTATTTTTAAATAATAGATTCAACATATTATTTTTCCTTTTCAGCCTTTGCTGTGCATTGAACAAGTATTGCTGCGACTACAAGAAATAACGCACTGATTGCAAAGGTACTTTCATAGCCCATCAAATCAAATATTATGCCTCCCACCGAAGCGCCGCAGGCAATGGAAAGTTGGATCACAGCAACCATCAATCCCCCTCCTGCTTCTGCACTATTTGAAAATATTCGAGGTATCCAGCTCCACCAACCAACAGGCGCCGCAGTCGCGATAAAACCCCAAATGCTCAATAATACGATGGAAGTAAGACTGGAATAGCCAAAGAAAATAAGTGATACCGCAATACTGGCCATCAATAGTGGAATGGCGATTAATGTTTGATAGAACCCTATTTTTAATACACGATTAATCAGTAGAGTTCCGATAAATCCCGTAATACCAATAAGTAACAAACTAAATGTCACCATCGAGATATCGACTTTTACGACGGTCTCAAGGAAAGGACGCACATAGGTAAATAAGGTAAACTGTCCCATAAAAAATAACCCGATAGCAAGCATACCCAGTGTGATAACGCGATATTTAAAGAAGCTAAAAATACTGAAAATCTGAGGCGTATTTTGATGACTGTTCGGATCAGTTGGCATTGAGGGTAAACTCACCCACAACCACACAATAGTTGCAATCGCGATAGGCACCAAGCCTAAAAATGCCCCTCGCCATCCAATAGTTGAGCCTAAATAAGCCCCTAAAGGTGCAGCAATGACAGTTGCTAGCGCATTGCCGCTATTGAAAATAGCCAGTGCCTTAGGAACTTGATCTATCGGCACAAGGCGCATTGCTATCGCAGCAGACATAGACCAAAAACCACCAACAACAATACCGATTAGCGCACGGCCAACCATATAAATATAATAATTAGAGGCCAAGGCAATCATTGCACCTGACACTCCCATTAAGACCGTAAGCCCTAGTAATAAGGTTTTACGATTTAAATTATGAGTAAGTGCAGAAATAAATAAGCTCGTTATGACAGCAAATATTCCTGAGATAGTAATACCTTGTCCCGCCATTCCTTCTGTCACCTGAAAATCAAGCGCTAACGGTGTTAACAAGCTCACAGGCATAAATTCTGAGGCTATCAATACAAAAACACATAGCGTCATGGCAAAAACTGCACTCCAGTTCGCTCTTTCAGGAAAATTTCGCTCTTGAAAAATGGCATTATCCATCGATTATATTCGCCTATGTACCTACGATATTTAATGGACATCATCATGGCATACAGGTAATAATTTAATTAGTGGGTATAATCTTTATGAACTTGTGAGAAAAATTCATTAATGATGAAAGGTAAAATGAATGACTTGCACGCTTTTCTTATCGTTGCTCAAGAGCAAAGTTTTACAAAAGCGGCCGCAAGACTCGGTGTGACGCCTTCGGCATTAAGCCATACAATACGACTTTTGGAAGAACGCTTAGGGATTCGACTTCTCGCAAGAACAACCCGAAATGTTTCAGTAACAGAGGCTGGCGCACAGCTAATGAATGCCATCCGACCATTATTTGAACAGATTGATATTGAACTTAATGCATTAAGTGAGTTAAGAGACAGCCCTAGAGGGACTATTCGCTTAAGTTGTACCGATGACCAAATCGAAATTTATATTCGACCAATATTGAATAATTTTTTACAAAAATACCCTGATATCACAATAGAAATATATGTGGACTATGGTTTTACAAACATTGTTGAAGAACGTTTCGATGCAGGAATTCGAATTGGCGATGATATCAATAAAGACATGATAGCAGTTCGCATTGGGCCAGATTGGCGCTTAATTGCAGTCGCTTCACCGGACTATTTTAAACAGCACCCTAAACCTTTATTTCCTAACGACTTATCTGAACATCAATGCATCAATATTCGCCATCGTGCTGCGGGGGCTATTTATGCGTGGGAATTTAAACAAAATGATCATACAACAAGTATAAAGGTGGATGGGCAACTCGTTTTCAATAGTACACTGCACCAGTTAAATGCAGCGCTGGACGGAATGGGAATAGCCTATATTCCAGAACATTTAGCCGAGCCTTATATTGCCAAGGGGAAGTTACAGGCTGTATTAATCGATTATAGCCCTTACTTTGAAGGTTTTCACCTGTATTACCCAAACCGTCGACAGTCCTCACCCGCTTTTATGGCTTTTGTAGAAGCGATACGGTATCGAACAAAGTAGTCGCATTTGGTGAGTTGGATAAATAGCAGTGCCCCCATTAATACCCCCAGATTGGTTTTTTAGTGGTAGGCTTTTTTGCTAATCCCACCAGCACATTGCAAAACTTCACGGCCGTTGAAACTTAAAAACTGATCCAGCTTGGTATCCCAATCCTGTAAGAAAACTTGCTTACGACGCAGTGCTTGGTCTTCTGCAAAATCTAACCACATATTGACGATACGGTTTAATTCTTTCAGTTCATTTTCTCGAAGATAGTTCTTCGCGATCGTGACATCGGTTTTATGCACCTCATCAAATTTATAGCTGGTTAAGCCCATATCCAGCTGACTGGCTTTAAGCTTCACTGTGGGGGCATCCAAAAAATAGGGAAAAATTATGCCCCCAATTTTGCCCCCAAACAGGGGTATAAACCAGTAAACAAGAGGATAATCAGACAGACTTCGAAGTGATTAATCTTGTTGATTTAAAAGGAAAATATAGACTTTGGGAGAAATTCAGAAACTGCGTTTGGCGGAAGATCACAGGAGTCGAACCTGCCCGGGACTGCTGGCAGCCCCAACTGGATTTGAAATCCAGCCGCCTCACCGGAGACGACGATCTTCCTCTATAGATTGGAAAGTGATTATAGACTGAATTCATTATTTTCCAAAGCATTGAAACTACAACTATTGCCTTTATTGATAAAAACCAACAAAAACCCCATTTATTGATAAGCGTTAATAAGAAAAAACGTTAGATTGATATTGAGGTTTGTACATCTGCCCCCATATACTTTCTTATATTCGCAATGGCGTGCTGGTTCTATCACCCATAACATTTATCCTATTTGGGTATAAGTTCGCCATTTAACTTTTATTGTCAACACAGTAAGCCTTGGCCTACGAGCACAAGCCTGCAATCACAGGATGTTTTATGACAAATTCATTATTAGCCGATTCCGCACTACCCCGTTTTTCTACTATAGAGCCTGCGGATATTTTTCCCGCGGTCCAACACGTACTCAATGAATATCGCCAAACAGTAGAAAACCTGTTGAGTGCAACAGATCAATACACTTGGGACAACCTGTGCCAACCTTTAGAAGAAGCCAGTGATAAGCTGTCTCGTGTTTGGTCGCCAGTGAGTCATTTACACTCCGTGAAAAACAGCCCAGAACTGCGCGAAGAGTATGAAAAATGTTTACCATTACTGTCTGAATTCAGTACCTGGATGGGGCAGCATGAGCCTTTGTATCAAGCATATAAATCATTAAAAGAAGGGGCTGAATTTAATTCCCTTAGCCAAGCTCAACGTAAGTCTATCGAAAATACCTTACGCGATTTTGAGTTATCCGGCATTGGCTTACCTGCTGAAAAACAGCAACGTTATGGTGAAATTGTGGCACGTTTGTCGGAGATAGCGTCTAAATTTAGCAATAACGTGCTTGATGCAACTATGGGTTGGACCAAACTGATTAAAGATGAAAAAGAATTAGCGGGTATGCCAGAAAGTGCCATTGCGGCAGCAAAAGCTATGGCTGAATCAAAAGGTGAAGAAGGCTACTTGCTCACTCTCGATATGCCAAGCTATTTACCTGTTATGACCTATGCTGATAACGCAGAATTACGTCGTGAGATGAGCCATGCATATAGCACCCGTGCGTCTGACCAAGGCCCAAATGCGGGTAAATGGGATAACAGCGAATTAATTGATGAACTGATGGCTTTACGCCACGAGCTAGCGCAATTATTAGGTTTTAAAAACTACGCAGAAAAATCCCTAGCGACCAAAATGGCCGAATCACCAGAACAAGTGCTGAATTTCCTCAATGATTTAGCTGACCGTGCTCATCAGCAAGGGGAAAATGAACTGGCTGAACTGACGGCTTTTGCTAAAGAACATTATGGTGTCGATACGCTTGAATCTTGGGATTTAGCCTATTACAGCGAAAAACAAAAACAGCATAAATTCTCATTAAATGATGAACAATTGCGCCCATATTTCCCTGAACAACGCGTCCTGAATGGGTTGTTCGAAGTTGTTCATCGCATTTATGGTTTAACTGCCAAAGAACGCAATGATGTAGAAACATGGCATAAAGATGTGCGTTTCTTTGAACTCTATGATGAAACCAATACCTTACGCGGCAGCTTCTACCTAGACCTCTATGCTCGCGAACATAAACGCGGTGGAGCTTGGATGGACGATTGTGTTGGCCGTATGGTACATAAAGACGGCTCATTACAAAATCCTGTAGCCTATTTAACCTGTAACTTCAATAAACCACTTGGCGATAAGCCCGCACTGTTTACTCATAATGAAGTCACTACCTTATTCCACGAATTTGGTCACGGCTTACATCATATGTTAACGCAAATTGATGTTGCAGATGTCGCAGGGATTAACGGTGTACCATGGGATGCTGTCGAGTTACCAAGTCAGTTTATGGAAAACTGGTGCTGGGAGCCTGAAGCCCTCGAATTTATTTCCGGCCATTATGAGACAGGCGAGCCATTACCAACAGAAATGCTCAATAGTATGTTAGCGGCGAAGAACTACCAATCAGCCATGTTTGTTCTACGCCAGTTAGAGTTTGGCCTGTTTGATTTCACCTTACATGCTGAGTATGACCCAGCCAAAGGTGCGCAAGTCATGCCAACGCTATATGCGATTAAAGATAAAGTCGCTGTGGTTCCTTCACCAAAATGGTCGCGCTTTCCACATGCTTTTAGCCATATTTTCGCAGGTGGCTATGCAGCTGGCTATTACAGCTACTTATGGGCAGATGTGCTTGCGGCAGATGCATACTCACGTTTCAGTGAAGAAGGCATCTTTAACCGTCAAACAGGTCAGTCTTTCCTCGACAATATCTTAAGTCGTGGTGGCTCAGAAGAGCCAATGGCGCTGTTTGAACGCTTCCGTGGTCGCAAACCAGAATTAGATGCCATGTTGAAGAGCTATGGTATTCATGGCTAATCGTATTGAGATCCAATTGATCTGCGAAGAGGGTGCCGATCCCGGCACTCTTTCTCAACTTTCTGAAAAATGGCAACTTTCTCATACCCCTGATGCCATTATGGCGGTTGTACTTACGCCTGAAAACTTACAACTGCGCAAACTAGATGAGCCTAAATTAGGTGGGATTTTTGTTGATTTCGTCTCTGGGGCGATGGCCCATCGTCGCAAATTTGGTGGAGGTCGCGGTGAAGCTGTTGCCAAAGCCGTCGGGATCAAAAAAGATTATCTTCCCGATGTCATTGATGCCACTGCTGGCCTAGGGCGTGATGCCTTTGTTCTAGCCGCTCTCGGTTGCCATGTCCGTATGTTGGAGCGCCACCCTGTGGTTGCTGCTCTATTGGATGATGGTTTACAACGAGGCTACCAAGATGCAGAAATTGGCCCATGGTTACAAGAGCGAATGTCATTGATTCATGCATCCAGTATTACAGCACTGAGTGAGATAACCCATGCCCCTGATGTTATCTATCTTGATCCGATGTACCCTCATCGGCAAAAAAGTGCTTTAGTGAAGAAAGAAATGCGAGTATTTCAGTCATTAGTGGGAGCAGATGATGATGCAGATTCATTATTAGCCCCTGCGATTGCTTTGGCTAAACGTAGAGTGGTTGTTAAGCGCCCTGACTACGCGGAGCCCCTTGCGGGACAAAAAGCGCCATCAGCAGTTACCACTAAAAACCATCGGTTTGATATCTATCCATGCATTAAAAATAGCGAATAAACGTAACGGCGAAGGGCGTATGTACAGGTGAATTTATCAGTATGATACAGCCGCCCTTTCGCGTACGTTTTGAGGTCAGAAGATTACAACACACCCTGCCCAAGCATTGCATCTGCGACTTTTACGAAGCCCGCGATGTTAGCGCCTTGAACATAGTTAGTTTGTTTCTCTTCACCACCGAACTCCACACAGTGCTGGTGAATATCCAACATGATGTGATGCAGACGGGCGTCAACTTTCTCTGCTTTCCAACCTAGACGAGCCGCATTTTGAGCCATCTCAAGACCTGAGGTTGCCACACCACCTGCGTTAGCCGCTTTACCTGGCGCAAACAGCACTCCTGCTTCAAGGAACAGCTCAGTTGCAGGAATAGTCGTTGGCATATTAGCCCCTTCAGCGACCGCTTTAACGCCATTTTTGATTAACACTTTTGCTGCATCAACATCCAGCTCATTTTGTGTTGCACATGGCAGAGCGATATCGACAGGAACATTCCATGGTTGCTGACCCGCTAAGTAAGTTAAGCCAAACTCTTTTGCATATTCTTCAATACGACCATAGTTGTTTTTGATTTCTTCCAAACGTGCGAGTTTTTCTGTTGTAAAGCCGTCTTCATCAACTACAGTACCGCTTGAATCGGAAGCTGTAACCACTTTGGCACCTAGCTCCATGCATTTTTCAATGGTGTACTGCGCAACGTTACCAGAACCAGAAACCGCGACACGCATCCCTTCAAAGCCTAGGCCATGACGTTTTAGCATCGCATTTGTGAAGTAAACCAAACCGTAACCAGTTGCTTCAGGGCGAATTAAACTACCACCAAAAGACAATCCTTTACCGGTAAATACACAAGAAGTGTCATTAGACAGCTTTTTCATCATACCTGTCATAAAGCCCACTTCACGGCCACCAACACCAATATCCCCTGCTGGGACGTCAGTATTTGAACCAATATGGCGATAGAGTTCTGTCATCAATGCTTGGCAGAAACGCATCACTTCACCATGACTTTTACCTTTAGGATCAAAGTCAGAGCCACCTTTACCACCACCCATAGGCAATGTGGTCAAAGCATTTTTCAGTGTTTGTTCGAAGCCTAAGAATTTCAGGATAGATAAATTCACAGATGGGTGAAAACGCATACCACCTTTGAATGGGCCGATTGCAGAGCTAAATTGCACACGCCATGCACGGTTAACTTGAACTTTACCTTGGTCGTCTACCCAACATACTCGAAATTGAATTACACGCTCAGGTTCAACAAAACGTTCAAGTAATGCTTGGTCACGATACTTAGCATTTTGCTCTAAAAACGGCCAAAGGGAAGTGAATACTTCACGCACGGCTTGTAGAAATTCAGGTTGAGAAGGGTCTCTTTTTTGGACAGACTCCAAGAACGAAGATAGTGATTGTGTCATCTATGTCTTCCTTTTTAACATGTAGTTGTTGTGATGTGCCTCACTCTTTCTTATCATTATTTTTAGGAAATGTGAGGTTGATTTGTGTTTGCCTATTGAATATATCATTAGTTTGTATTCTAAATTCAAGGTTTTTTTTCACTCTATAGCAAAATAAATTGCTTGACCTGCCAATAACTCCCTCAAAATACATATTTTGAAACAAAAAAAACGCCTGCATAAGCAAGCGTTTTCAGTGAATAATATTTCAAATTGAGTGATATGGATTATTCTTCATCATCATTTAGTGGCACAATCAACATATCCACATGAACAGTATTGATTAACTGGCGAGCAGATGACATCAGCTTGCTCCAGAAATCTTGGTGATGCCCACAGACCACTAAATCCATATTGTATTTCTTAATCGCGTCCACAAGTACTTGGCCTAGGTCGCCACTACCACTGAGCGTTTCTTGAATTTCATAACCTGCGCCTGCAGACAAATCCTTCAGAGCATTACGTGTTTCATCAGTAATACGTTGCTGCATGTCACCAAGATTGACATCAATAAGACCGGTATAGAGGTCTGAATAGTTAACATCAACATGGATCATAGATACTTTGGCCCCGTAAGGTTTTGCCATAGAGACAGCCTTATCCAGTAATACTTTACTTTCAGGTGATAAATCTACCGCAACGAGAATATGTTTGTAAGCCATAAGTAAACTCCTTCCGAATGCTGATTATCTGGTGGTTATGCCTTCACCACATCTTTATGAATACTATACCTGCTAATTGTGATTATTAAGTGTTGCTTTGATCACATCTAAGCAGATTAACCTTAAAATCATCACTTCATATAACATTTTATAAAACAATAACATCATTCATTCAATATTAATATATTGCCCTAAAAAATTCGAGTTATGGCGACTCTTTAGTTTAGAAATGCAACAAAGTTGCACAGCAAACTGTGATAATAAAGTTCAGTAACTCAGATTTATTTTCTTCAATAGAAACAAGAGGTCATCACAAATTTGCGCTAACTGCACTTTTTTTAAACAGTAATTTATCCTACAATAAAATAACTGAGTATAAGTACAATTTTTCTGCTGTATTTCCTTTGCGACAATTGCTGTGAGCTTGAGCTAGGTTCTAAGGAGAGGATTATGTTCAGTATGATTGCATTGTTTTGGGCATTATGCATTTTGTGCATCTTAAATATGATGCGGTACTTTTCTTCCGTTCGTGTTTTATTGTCTATTCTAAGGGATTCAGATCCCCTGCTTTATCAATCCGTTGATGGTAATGGTTTTTTTACTACACACGGCCAACTGAACAAACAACTGCGGTTAGTTCGATACATAAATAATAAACAATATCTGGAACATTACGACCCAGAAGTTATTTTGCGTTGTGAGCGGATCCGTAAGCAATTCATGATGATAAGCAGACTCAGTATTCTTGTTGTCGTGAGCTTAGCCTATTTATTGATAACCGGTTAATTGTGATTAGTAACTTGCTAGCGAGAAAATAGTGATGACCTTCCGATCATCACTATTTTATATATGTAGATTACTGTGTTCATGTAACTGTTAAAGGCTCCATACTCATGTATGAAGCCAAAATTAGTGCGACTAGATAAACAACAGCGATAGCCAGTACAAACCGCCCGATAACACAATGGACACCGGTAAAGTCAATAACCATGCTAATGCAATGCTTTTAATGGTTTTTGTTTGTACACCACCACCATCGACAACCATCGTCCCCGCAACCGCAGAAGATAAAACCTGCGTTGTTGAAACTGGCATACCAGTATAACTTGCCACGCCGATAGAAACTGCTGCAGTCACCTGGGCAGATACACCTTGCGCATAAGTCATGCCTTTCTTACCAATTTTCTCACCAATGGTCACAGCAACACGCTGCCAACCAAACATGGTGCCTAATGATAATGCTAAAGCAACCGCAATAATGATCCACAGTGGCGCATATTCAACGGTATACAGTAAATCATTACTGAGCTTTTTCAGTAAGCTGGCATCTTTCGAACTGGTTTCTGGCAATTTCGCAACCGCATTCGCAGTATCAGAGATACACATCAGCAAACGGCGTGCGTGGTTACGTTGGTCTGGCGTCAGCTCTTCATAGCTTTGAATGCCATCAAGCATCTTTTGCGCTTGATTTAAAATAGCGCTAGTACGCGTGCTATCACAATGGAATTCACCGCCAGGCTCATCACTACTTTCTGCAACGGCCGGGGCATTTTCTATTGCATGGTTTAACGCTGGTTTATGTGTTTCATAGTATTGTTGCAGGTGGACAACCGCATCATGTGTTTTTGCGATGTCATAACCGTTAGAATTCATATTCATAACGAAACCTGCTGGAGCAACACCAATTAACACCAGCATGATAAGACCGATGCCTTTCTGGCCATCGTTCGCACCATGGGAGAAACTCACCCCAACTGCTGACAAAATCAATGCAGTACGGGTCCAGAATGGTGGCTTACGCTTACCATCTTTTTTCTCACGTTCCGCTGGTGTTAAGTGAATACGACGACGTTTCTTTGTGCCACTCCAATAACGGCGCAAAAAGAAAATCATCAAACCGGCAATCACGAAACCGATAGCGGGAGACAAAATTAATGACATGAAAATACTGATCATTTTCGGTATATTCAAGGCATCAACAACAGACGAATCAGTCACAATCGCGTTGGTTAAACCCACCCCGATTATTGCCCCGATCAGTGTGTGTGAACTGGAAGCAGGGATACCGAAGTACCAAGTTCCAAGGTTCCAAATAATTGCAGCCAAGAGCAATGAAAAAACCATTGCAAGGCCGTGAGCTGAGCTCACATTAAGCAAGAGGTCTGTTGGTAAGAGATGGACAATGGCATATGCAACGCTCAACCCTCCCAGCAAGACACCAAAAAAGTTAAAAACCCCTGCCATGACAACTGCGAACTGAGCCCGCATTGCTCTGGTATAAATAACCGTTGCTACCGCGTTAGCGGTGTCATGGAAGCCATTTATAGCCTCATAGATCAGCACAAATAACAGTGCCAGAACTAATAATAGACCTGTATGAAATTCTAAACCTGTAAAAAGATGTAGCATAGACGTTAAGCCATTATATGTTGGACATGAACGCGGCGCATTATCAGTGACAAACGCTGGCGGTGGAAGCAAAATCTAACCTTTTTTTGATTTAACTACCCATCAAAAAAGCACCTCATAGCAATTACCCCATATTTTTCAATACATTAAAGCAATCAAACTTATTCTGAATTTTTGAAACTTTTTAACGATATTTCCAGAAAATAATCGTTGTTTGCTTTTTTTAGACGAATTTTTCTAATTATAATACGTCCTGTATAGTTTTCATCAGTTCTTCCTCAAAGCTTTACATTACAATCCCGGTGAGATGACGTAAAATATCCCGGTTATCAATGTAATTACGCTTAAAATCAAACATATATAGAGACACTTATTGTGAAAAATTTCGACGTTATTATTTTAGGTGCTGGTGCAGCGGGTTTATTCTGTGCCTCACACTCTGGCAAACGCGGTTTGAAGACGCTAGTGGTTGATAACGGGAAAAAATTAGGCAGAAAAATATTGATGTCCGGTGGCGGGCGCTGCAATTTCACTAATATGTATGCAGAACACAGCAATTACATTTCAACAAACCCACACTTTTGTAAGTCAGCACTTGCTCGCTATACACAGTGGGATTTTATTGCCTTAGTGGCCAAATATAATATTCCCTATCATGAAAAAACCTTAGGGCAGCTTTTTTGTGATAATAGTGCACAAGATATCGTCAATATGCTGCAAAGTGAGTGTAATCTACCGAATATCACTATCAAGTTACGCAGTGAGGTGACTGCCGTTGACAAAGCAGATGATGGTTTTTTAGTCACGATCAACGGCTCTCAAGTAAGTACCCACTCACTTGTCATTGCAACAGGTGGCCTATCTATGCCAGGTTTAGGTGCGACCCCTTTTGGCTATCGTCTTGCGGAACAGTTTGGGCATACTATTATTCCAACACGAGCAGCACTGGTGCCCTTCACCTTACATAAACCCCTTTTAGAAACCTTACAGGTACTTTCAGGTATCTCTGTCCCTGCAACGGTAACAGCGACAAGCGGCACCGTATTTAAAGAAAATATTTTATTCACCCATCGGGGGCTTTCTGGTCCAGCTATTTTACAAATATCCAGCTACTGGAACCCTGGCGAGTACGTGAGTATTAACTTACTTCCAGATATCTCCGTCAATGATTTTATCGTTTCAGAGAGACAACAGCACCCAAATCAATCATTGAAAAATACCTTAGCTAAATTATTACCAAAACGGCTAATTGAGGTATTACAAGCCCAAGGACAAATCCCTGAGTTTGCTCTAAAACAGCTTAATCATCCTCAAATTGAAGCGTTACACACCACCTTACACCAATGGCAGGTGCAACCTAATGGAACGGAAGGTTACCGTACCGCCGAAGTGACATTGGGTGGCGTTGATACTCACGAAATATCATCTAAAACCATGCAATCACTTAAAGTACCAGACCTGTATTTTATTGGTGAAGTGATGGATGTGACCGGCTGGCTCGGAGGTTACAATTTCCAATGGGCATGGAGCTCCGCGGCTGCATGCGCGGAAAGCTTACCTCTCCCTTTTGCAAAAAACGACTAAAAAACACTCGGCCTTAACCAGACTCTTAACAGGATTGCTCTGTTAAAGTTATCGGCCTTTATTTATGGCCAAATAATCTTAATCCATTGAAAAATAATGGTTAATATTTAATTTCATATAAATCATATAATTGCAGTTTTAATTATAAGATATATTATTTTGGTTAAAAATAATGCTTTACAAACGATAGTGATAACTATTATCATTATCATCACTTCCTCAACAGGGTTACTTAGTCACCCTTTGCAGGGAGTACGACATTGCTCACATTGCTTCCAGTGTTTACTTTAGCCAGCCTTGCGCTGGCTATTTTTTTATTCACACCACATTCTCTGCAATCACCTTATATCTTATTCAAATTTTTTGGATCCTATGGTTAATGGTAGCTACTTTTCTCTGTGTATAAATTGGTTAAACTGTCATCAATACATTTAGAGCGAGTTCAACCAAGGTTGAAATCCGTACAGGAGAGAACACGATGATCTATTTACGCAAAGCGAACGAACGTGGTCATGCAAATCATGGGTGGCTCGACAGTTGGCATACTTTTTCATTCTCTAGCTACTATGATGAGCAATTTATGGGCTTTTCTGCGCTGAGAGTGATTAACGAAGACTTTATTGCTGCTGGCCAAGGGTTTGGAACACATCCCCATAAAGATATGGAAATATTAACCTACGTGCTCAATGGTACTGTGGAACATAAAGACAGCATGGGCAATATGGAGCAAATCCCTGCGGGTGAATTTCAAATAATGAGTGCGGGTACGGGTATTCGTCACTCTGAGTACAACCCAAGCAATGAAGAAGAGCTACATCTGTACCAAATTTGGATCATTCCTGAAAGAACAGGCATTGAGCCACGTTATGAGCAAAAACGGTTCGACTCCAAAGACGGCAAGCAACTGGTACTATCACCGGATGCACGTGATGGCTCATTAAAAGTTTATCAAGATATGGAACTGTGGCGCTGGGCATTACCTGCTAATGAAACACACACCCATGCTATCGCTGATAAACGTGTCGTGTGGATCCAGATCGTTAAAGGGAATGTTGAAGTGAATGGCCAAAAAGCAACCACCAGCGATGGTTTAGCCATTTGGCAAGAAACAGCGCTCACCATCAAAGCAAGTGAAGATAGTGAAATCCTGTTGTTTGACTTACCATCAGCAGAATAATCATTTTCACAACAAAAAAGGCTCTACTTTGGTAGAGCCTTTATTATTTATTGATTCACAAAACCAATTACAGTTTTGGCCCTGCTTTCACCAGTGCAGCGCCTGCTGGGGTGTCCGTGTACTTATCAAAGTTGTTCACGAAACGTTCCGCTAAGTCTTGCGCTTTTTCATCCCACTGTGCTTTGTCTGCATAAGTATTACGTGGGTCAAGGATATTGGTATCCACACCCGGTAATGCTGTTGGGATTTCTAAATCGAACACTGGCAGTTTAATCATGTCTGCTTTTTCGATGTCACCACTTAAAATAGCGTCAATGATGGCACGTGTATCTTTGATGGAAATACGTTTACCTGTACCGTTCCAGCCTGTATTCACTAAGTAAGCTTTCGCGCCTGCTGCTTCCATACGTTTAACTAATACTTCAGCGTATTGTGTTGGGTGCAGTGATAAGAATGCCGCACCAAAGCAAGCGGAGAAGGTTGGAGTTGGTTCAGTGACACCACGCTCTGTACCTGCTAATTTCGCGGTAAAGCCTGATAGGAAGTGGTACTGCGTTTGCTCAGGCGTTAAACGAGAAACAGGAGGTAACACACCGAATGCATCTGCGGTTAAGAAGATAACTTTTGTTGCATGGCCCGCTTTAGAAACAGGTTTTACAATATTTTCAATGTGGTAGATTGGGTAAGAAACACGGGTGTTTTCTGTTTTTGAACCATCATTGAAATCAACTGAACCATCTGCCAACACCATCACGTTTTCCAATAACGCATCACGTTTGATTGCGCCATAGATGTCTGGCTCAGCTTCTTTAGATAAGTTGATAGTTTTTGCGTAGCAACCACCTTCAAAGTTGAATACGCCGTCATCATCCCAACCGTGTTCATCGTCACCAATTAACTTACGTTTTGGATCGGTAGAGAGTGTGGTTTTACCTGTTCCAGATAAACCAAAGAAAATGGCTACATCACCTTTTTCGCCGACGTTAGCAGAACAGTGCATAGATGCAATGCCTTTTAATGGCAGCAGGTAGTTCATCATAGAGAACATACCTTTCTTCATTTCGCCGCCATACCAAGAGCCGCCGATCAGTTGCATGCGTTCGGTTAAGTTGAACGCAACAAAGTTTTCTGAATTCAAACCTTGTGCTTTCCAATTCGGGTTAGTACATTTTGCGCCATTCATGACGATGAAATCAGGTTCGAAACCCACTAATTCTTCATCAGATGGGCGAATGAACATGTTTTTAACGAAATGCGCCTGCCATGCAACTTCGGTGATAAAACGTACTTTTAGACGAGTGTCAGCGTTCGCACCACAGAATGCATCAATGATAAACAAACGTTTACCTGACAGTTGTTCAGTCACTAAATGTTTGAGATCCGCCCAAACTTCTTGTGACATAGGTTTGTTGTCATTTTTACCTTTACCTTGGTCTGCCCACCAAACTGTATCGCGAGTCACGTCATCACGTACAATATATTTATCTTTTGGTGAACGACCAGTAAAGATACCTGTATCAACCGCAACAGCTCCTAAAGTGGTTACTGTTCCACGCTCATAACCTTCAAGTCCAGGCTTAGTTTCTTCCGTGAATAATAGCTCGTAACTTGGGTTATAAACCACTTCAGTTACATCATGAATACCGTACTTTTCAAGTTCCTTCAGGGTAATGCTTTTAGCGCTCATTATATTGCTCCTGGTAAACATAACTAATCTGCGGATGATCATAATTCTTTACGACTAATTAACAGCGATTGCTATCAAAGAATTGAAAATGTATGATTTTTTTTAATTCATAATGAGACTTAGAGCACGTAATAATGCTTTAAAATTATAAGAAAAAGGTGCAGAATTGCACCCTTGTCACATAATTAGGTTGCTAAATCGTATCAGTGAAGTTGCTGATTTAGCTCATTATTTAACCCCTGAAGATCGGATTCAATAAATACATAATGTGAGCCACAAAATTCACATTCCATATCAATTTTCCCATCTTTGTGCAAAATATCGATAACATCTTCCTTAGGTAAGGTGGCTAACGTACTTTCGCAACGCTCCCTTGAACAAGTACAACGAAACTCGACAGATTGAGGGTCATATAAAGTGACATCTTCTTCATGATAAAGACGATGTAAAACCTCTTTCACATCCAATGTGCTCAGCTCTTGGCCTTTAATCGTGGCAGTCAGTTGCACTAAGTGGTCAAAAAAGTCATGGCTTGTTTCATTTGCTGCTGGCAAAACTTGCAATAACATACCACCTGCACTTGGTTTCCCATCTACTTCACCCACACGAATAAATAAACGGGTTGGTAATTGCTCTGATTGGCGGAAATAGGCATCAATGCTTTCTTCGATAGAATCCCCTTCAATAGCCACAATCCCTTGATAACGTTCACCTTGGTTCGGTGTGATGGTAATAACCATAAAACCGTTACCAATCATTTGCTTGAGAGTGCTACCCGCCACAACTGGGCCATCGACACGTGCAACACCACGCATCTGTTGTAAATTATTACCGTTGATAACCGCCAAATTAACAGGCCCATCACCTTGAATTTGCACAGTAATATCACCATCGAACTTCAACGTTGCCGTCAATAAACTGGTAGCAACAAGTAACTCACCCAACAACCCTTTTACCGCTGTTGGGTAGTCATGGTTTTCTAAAATATGTTCAAAGGTTTCATCAACACTGATCATTTCTCCACGAACAGAATGTTGTTCAAATAAAAAACGGTGGAGTAAGTCTTGGTTTGCCATAATATCTCTCTATTGCTCGGGCTGTTGCTCAGGCCGTCATTAAGACGACTCATGAGAATTTGTTTGTTTAAACTTTAACAGGGTACGCCGTTCTTTCTTATCCGGGCGTCGCTCTGGATGTGGCATCGTCAGTGCATTCATCTTACGCGCTTGTGCCATTTTCTCGCGTTGATTAATACTTTCTATCGTTTCACAGTACAGCAACTGAGCTTCCGGTGCACCTTTGCGCTGGCTACTGATTTGCATGATTTCAACCGTTCGTTCATCATTACCTTGCCGAAGCTTAACGATTCCATGCAGCTCAACAATTTTCCCTGGCTTAGTTCTTTGCCCATTGTAATGGACTTTACCGCCTTCAATCATTTCACGGGCGACCGCACGCGTTTTATAAAATCGCGCAGCCCACAGCCACTTATCAAGGCGAACAGGTTCTATAATGGATTGATTCATGGGGCCTCCTCAACATAAGTCTGAATCAAACTAAGAAGAGGCTCCCTCTACTTCCGGGATGATGCTATCGACGATAGGAAGGGGGATTAGCCTCAAAGCATTTATCATAATATTCTGTGATATTACGCAAACGCTTCTTATTATTCAAAACACGTAGCACAATCAACGAACCATTTAACAACGCACACACCAACAAAAATAGGATAAAAAGCGCACTACATATATACTGAGATACCACTTTTTCATTGGGTTCTTCATGCAACACAATTTGCAATGTCCCATTGGCATCTACTGATAAATCCGTAATTACACCTTCAATATTGAACGGTGTATTGATCAGAAGATTTGATAACCTTTGCAACTCTTGCCAACGCTGTAATGGCGATAGCTCATTAAAAGAAGCTCCCTGTATCGAATCAACTAAAGGCTTGTTTTCATCACTAATTAATAAAACACCACCAGGAGGCGGACTATTAATTTTGCGCACTTCTCTATCTATTTCTGTCCTGATAAAATCATATATGGTGTCTTCCACGATGTTTTCCAAGGCCTCAGCGCTACCAGCACGCAATAAAACATGAGCCCCTTTTAGTTTTCCCGTAGACGCTTTCTTTACTAAAGAAGGCCAATCATCTGTACTCCCTAGGTTAGTCAGTGCATTTTTTAATTTTAGGCAGTTATCAGAATTATGGCACAGTTGTTCTGTCCCCATGATGATAGCCGAAAAATCAAAGATAATATTCATCCCTGATTTCATAATATCCCGCTGTAATCTTGGGTTAACTCCTGTCGAGTTTTTATCTGGATGCAATTGGCTTTTGACGGTATCAAGCAATGATATTGAGTGTTCAACAACCTCTGATTGAGGTTCAGTCTGTAAACTAACATCATTCCAATAAATACCAGAGCAATCAAACGGCACAAATTGAGCTTGGTTTTCTTTATTCAAATTCGGTGAGCGGTAACACATCCCTTTTCCTTGGGCAACTAATGTATCCCCAACTTTGAGCTGACGGGAAGCGAGCTCATTAGGACTCTCAGCCTTGATTTTCTCTGTGCCACCTAGCCACGCAAACCCCAGTTTTATTGGCAAATCTATCGGTTGATATGCAAATATCAGAGCCATCGTTAATAAAGCCCCAACTAACATCAATACATTCTTTTTGAACCGTTTGTAAGGGTAATAACGCTCTTCTTCATGCAAAGAAAGATACTTACCGTGCCTGACCACCTCACCCGTCGTATAAAAATCAATATTAACAGCTTGGTTTTCTTCGTATTTTAAATAATTCGTCCAATGATTAGGGTAGTGCAAGTCAATACCAGCAATAGACGTATTGGTGGAATATTTTTTATCCAGTTCGCCATAGAGTTCCCAGCGCTTTGGTTGGCCATGAATACATTGAATATCTTGATATTGTCGGGGGAACATCCTAGAGCGAAAGAGAATAAGTAACCCAATAATAAACGTAATCGTTGTGATCACTAATCCCGATTCCTGTAATAAAGGAATCGAAACAAGGGTTAAATAACCAAATAAAAAACTCAGGCAGATAATCGCAGCACCAAGCCAACCTGTAGAATGGTGTAACCGATGTTCTTCATTCGTCTCTTTACGAACTTTCAATCGCTCAATACTATGCTGGCCACGTTCTTGAATTGCCGCATCAGGCCATGTTGAATCGATAGGCATACCCGTTTGCCATTCACTACTGAAATCTTTCAGCGAATGGCTATTCATTGAAATAATTAACGGCAAGTGGTCTGTTTCCACTATTTCCATAACATTTTGGCGTTGCAAAAAAGGCTCAAGCTGTGAAGGGAGCTGAACCTCAATTGTATCAATAAAATAGCGCCAACTATTTCCTTGCTCTTGGCGTAAGTTAAAACGTGTCAATGAATGGCAAACTGTCGCTATGATTGAGTTTTTTTTGATTTGCCATGGATGCTGAGATGTATTTGTTGATATAGCAGCGCAATAATTTAAATACTGGGAGATGGTTTGGTAATCTGAATCAATCATTTTCCTAAATGATGGTGACGCTACAGAAGGTATTTGATAGACGCCAGAATGCCGCCCCCGCCTAAAATATAGGAAGGAAGCCATTATAGTCAGGCTAATAACAATTATAGCCGTTATAATGACATGGTTCAGCATTGTTTCCCCAATGAAAAATGAATAAGAAAAGCATATCAGCCCTCACACTTCCTAAAAATAAGCCGATTCCTATTCTATTTGTAGTTTTTATTTTAAATTACAACATCTTGTAAAAAATGTTTTATTTGTTTACCCGTATTATTTGTTTGAGTCAATTATACTAACAGCATTTTATCTACTCGATAATATCTATCATTTTATTTTGATATAGGTCATAGTTGTATGATGATTTCGAAATACGGGCAGTGCTAGGTAAAACGCGTCTCGTAAATCAATGAAATATGCTTTTAGCAATAGATTTCACTCATCCTGTTCGGAAATCGTTATGACAGAGTTAAAAAAACCTAAAATCTTGAATATTCAAGATGTTGCTCAATCAAAATTATTCAGCATTCAATCAGTTGACCTCGAATTTAGTAATGGTGAAAAACGAGTCTATGAAAGAATGCGGCCCGCAAAACGCGAAGCGGTTCTTATTGTTCCTATCATGGGTGATAACCTCATCCTCATTCGCGAATACGCTGTCGGGATTGAAAGCTATGAATTAGGCTTTCCCAAAGGTGCTATCGACCCCGGTGAAATTGCCATTGAAGCAGCCCAGCGTGAACTCAAAGAAGAAATTGGTTATGGCGCTAATCACATGGTTCAGCTCGCCAAACTGACGATGTCGCCATCATACTTTTCAAGTAAAATGAATATTCTTATCGCTCAAGACTTATACAGGGAAAAACTCAAAGGAGATGAGCCTGAACCTCTACAACAAGAGCTATGGCCAATATCTCGAATGATGGAATTACTGGAACACCCTGATTTCAACGAAGCTCGGAATATTAGCGCACTTTTCTATCTAGAACGTTACCTAAAAAGTGTTAAGTAATAACACTTAACATTACATCTGCTGTATGTTATTTCCATAACTAATCATTAATATAGGTATATAACCTACTGATATATTAAACGTCTCTATAGAAAACACCCCATGTTTTAAACCAACAATGGGGTGCTAATTATAGGAATTTAACCAACAATAATTTTAAAATAGCTCTTGGCTGGCCCCACCTTCCGTAGAAATTGTCGTACCTACCTCTTGTACCGCATGTTCTTTCGGTTCAGTTCCTTCAATAAAATACTCACGACGAGAGGAACCTAATTTACCTGTCCTGCTATCAATGGAGACCGAAATAACACCTTTAGGCGGCTTCATTGTTTTCACTGGTACCCCTGCTAAAATAGACTTCATAAAGTCGTTCCACATGGGTTGTGCACTTTTGGCCCCGGCTTCACCACGACCTAATGTTCTCCTATTATCATCGAAACCAATCCATGCAGAAGCAACAACATCTGGGCCATAGCCAGAGAACCAAGCATCCTTAGAGCTGTTAGTTGTCCCTGTTTTCCCACCAATATCCCGGCGACCACCTAAGTCTCTCGCTGCACGCCAACCTGTACCTGACCAACTAGGCTCGCCATAAATATTGGTCATCATCGCATCCCTAATTAAGAATGCAAGTGGGGTATTAATTACATGAGGTGCATATTGGTCACCAGAGTTCCCGTCTAAGTTAGCTGCCGTCGTTAATTCCATTGTTGGCTCTTTTATGACGGTATTATCGCCTGATTGTGTCACTTCTTCGGTAGACTCATCATCAATACCGTTGCTCACAATAGTGCGTTCCGTATCACCATAAATTACCGGAATATTCGTGCAATCAGGGCATGCTATTTTAGGGTTGGCTTCGAAAATAACCTCATCATTATGATTTTCGATCTTCGAAATGTAGTATGGGTCAATCAAATACCCACCATTGGACATGACAGCATATCCACGAACCATTTGCATTGGTGTAAATGATGGAGCACCTAACGCTAATGCTTCAGTACGGTTAATATTTTCCGCTGGAAAACCAAAGCGAGTCAGATAATCAGCCGCATAATCCACCCCCATGGCTCTCATTGCACGAACCATCACAACGTTTTTTGATTGGCCTAAACCTTGACGTAAACGAATAGGCCCATCATAGCGAGGAGGTGAATTCTTAGGACGCCAATCAGAACCTGCACCTGCATCCCAACGGCTAATTGGTACATCATTAAGTAATGATGATAATGTCAGGCCTTTATCCATTGCCGCTGTATATAGGAAAGGTTTAATATTCGAACCAACTTGGCGTAATGATTGGGTGACTCGGTTAAACTCACTCATATTGAAGTCAAACCCACCTACTAGCGCAATAATCGCCCCATCATTTGGATTTAAAGCAACAAATGCCGCATTCGCATCAGGTACTTGCCCTAACCACCAGTTATCTTTAACTTTTCGAACCCAAATTTGCTCACCCACTTGCATGACTGCATTTACAGCTCTTGGCGCGGTACCTTGTTGAGTATCTGAAATAAATTTACGCGCCCAACGCACACCGGTCATTGTAATAGGAATTTGCGAACCATCAGCTAACATCACTTGCGCTTCTGAAGCTGTTGCAGATGTCACAACAGCAGGCATTAAAGGCCCATAAACCGGCATTTTTTTCAATTTTTCGACTATCTGCTCTGCTGTCCAAGCCGTTTCATTCTGTTTCCATAAAACCTCAGCAGGGCCGCGATAACCGTGGCGAGTATCGTAGTCGATCAAATTATTACGGACTGCGGTTGTTGCAGCTTCCTGATCTTTACGGATCACCGTAGTGTAGACTTTATACCCATCGGTATACGCATCTTCACCATATTTATCAAACAAGGTTTGACGCGCCATTTCGGCTAAATACGGCGCAGAAAAATCAATTTTCGGCGCATGATACGAAGCAACTATTTTTTCATTTTTTGCTTGTTCATACTGGTCTTGAGTAATGTATTTCTCCTCAAACATGCGAGAAAGAACCACATTACGACGACTTACCGCACGGTCATAAGAGTACAGAGGGTTAAATGTAGAAGGTGCTTTTGGTAAACCTGCAATCATCGCAATTTCACTAAGCGTCAACTCATCCACTGTCTTACCAAAATAAACGTACGCAGCTGCTCCGACGCCATAAGCACGGTTACCTAAATAAATTTTATTCAGGTACAACTCCATAATTTCATCTTTAGTAAAAAGCTGCTCAATGCGAATAGCCAAAAATGCCTCTTTAGCTTTACGCATCAGGGTTTTTTCAGGGCTTAAATAAAAATTTCTCGCGAGCTGCTGAGTGATTGTACTGGCCCCTTGAGATGCATGGCCAGAAGACGCCATTACGGTAACCGCACGGAAAATACCAATAGGGTCAATCCCATGGTGCTCATAAAAACGGCTATCTTCAGTGGCGATAAACGCTTTGATCATTAAAGGAGGAATTTCTGCCAGAGGTAAAGGAATACGACGCTTTTCCCCATATTGGGCAATCAATTCGTTATCCGCACTGTATACCTGCATTGGAATTTGCAGACGAATGTCTTTCATTGTTGCTACATCAGGTAACTCACCTTCCACATATTTATACATGCCATAAATCGAGGCGGTTCCCAAAAAAATGCAACAGAAAACAAGAATAAAAAAATATTTTACGAACTTCACCGGAAAATTCCCATGCTCGGCTAACAAGAGGGTTTAGATATCACTAACACACAGTATAAAGCTTATACAGCACAATAGAAATCGTAATTTATTTGTTAATGATAAGGAAATTAACTATGTATACATCAAAATGGAACATTGGGATCGACCTCTATCGAGATAGAATACAGCTAGTCGCTGCAAAGCGGCGCAGACAATACTGGCATTTATGTGAATGTTGGCAACAACAATTACCATTCGAGCTAACTGATAATTCTAGCCATGAACAATATCAAATTTTACTGAATATTTTATTACAATGGCGTCAGAAATTACCTAAAAAGTGTTCCGTATCCTTCGCATTACCCGCTGTCCGTACAATAAAACAACAAATTTCATTACCCAGTGAAATCAAATTGCCACAACCAGAATTAGGGTGGTATTTACAATCTCAAGCTGAAAAACGTTTTTCTATGCACGCCCAAGAGCTGGTTATCGACTATCGCGTCATCAAACAACAGGTTTATTTTAATGGGGCCCGCCAGTCAGATATTACTTTTTGGCAAAATCTATTTACAGAAAGCGGGTTCAATCTGCTTGCTATTGATGTCGCCCCCATAGCTTTACGTTATGTGGCAAGAAACGCGGGTTTACCCGATGAATGCTGGGTTATTCATTATCGACAAGGTGAATGGCTTTGGTCAGGGCCAATTAGCCAACCAGCTAATTATAACCATTTGCAAGATACCGATATACCGACACTTTCCCACTTGCTGCCCTTTATTGATCAAGAAAAAGCCTCACCTATTTACCTCATTACAGATCATGAACAGATTTCTCGTACTGATGAGGTAGCTCACCACTGGGAATTACGCCAAGCTTTTCAACAGCATAATATTAAATTACCACAGTTACTGGGGGATTTTGTGATTGCTGCCGGTCTTGCTTTACGTCATGGAGATATTTAATTGATGGAAATATACCAAGTTAACTTTCTCCCTTGGCGCCAACAGCAAATAAAAAAGAAGATACGAGAGTTTTTACTCTTTTGTTCTGTAGTTTGCTGCTCAGTGATTATAGCGTGTGTTTTTTTATTTATTTTTCAACAAATTGAAATGAAAGACCTAAAAAATAGAAAGCACAATAACCAACTACAATATGAACAGATACAACAATTAGTATTGCAAATCGCGACTCAACAAACACAGATTAATAGCTTAATGAGCAAAAAAAGAAAGATAGATAGCATTATAGTAAATAACCAATTTTTACTTAAGTTACTACAAAACCTTCCAACTCTAACTCCACCCAAAAGTTGGCTAACAAATCTACAGTTAATGAATAACAAAATAGAGATCAAAGCTAACAGTTATGATTTTCAAGATATCAATTCGCTTGGCTTACAACTTAAAAATCACCCAGGTTTGAGTGATATTCAATTGAAAAAAATCAGCCGAGTGAATCAATTAAACCGTTTACACCTCACAGCCAAATATCAAGGAGTGCTCGATGAATGAGTCCATACATTCTTTTTGGTATCGCCCATTTTGGCAACAAACCCTACCTGTTTGGTTCTTAATTGTGCTTTGTATCACTGCGGGGTATTTTTTATACTGGAAAAAAAATCAAAATCAGATCATGGAATTAACCATTGAGAACCTGAATTTAATTGAAGCAATTACAAGAGAAAAGAAAGCTCTCTACCGCTCACCTTCGTTACAACAGCTTGAAGAACAAGCTCAATCGCTAAAGCAATCCGTTGATATTAAAGAAGCGCCTCTTGAATTACTGACACAGTTAAATACCTTGCTCTCACATTCATCTGTGACACTTAATCAATTGCAACCAACAGATACCAATACCTATTTTATGGAGTTTCAAGGCCACTTCATTCCTATTTATCACGTTATAGAACAGCTTCTTACCCTTCCTCAAACCCAGAGATGGCATTTTCATGACATAAAAATATATTTAAAACAAGGAATTATCATCACCTCCATCTCATTTTCATTGTTCAACGACACTCTCGCTATCAAGGATGATAACCGCAATGAATAGCTCACGAACTAACATCCTCATGCTGATTGCTGGGGGACTCTTCTTTTTATCTTCATTTTTAATCTCTGCCGAAGAGGTTAGAGATCCCTTTGCACCACTGATACCTCCCTTAGTAATAGAAAACCAGCCTACCCCGGAAACAGCAGTAGCGCAGGTAACGCCAAGTAAAACATCATTAACCCAAAAAATATTTAAATTAATCTCAACCAATGTCCAAGAGGTTCGTCATCTATTAGAACATCCAGATTCTTCGTTATTATCGAAAAATGCCTCTATCCATCACGATATCACGACAAACAGCCTTATTATTAAAGATGATCCAGATCGATTAGCACTGATTGATGAATGGATAAAACATCAAGATAAGCCAAATAAACAAGTACAGATCACTGCACATATCATTAGTAGCAGCCGAACTGCATTACAGGAGTTGGGCTTAGAATGGGGAATGATGGCAGGTGGAAATCTAAACGCTAATCACTTATATCGCTACAATCGTTACTCTTCAATATCAGGACAATTTGCCTTCAATGTTCTTAGTCTTGGTGATGGTTTGCTTGAAATGAAACTAAAAGCATTAGAAAAAGAAAATCTGCTTTCTATTATTGCGAGCCCTCGTTTAGTTGCTTCGCATCAACAACCCGCAAGTATTCAGCAAGGTACAGAGATCCCCTATGTCACCAGTAATGACAAAAAAACACACGTACAATTTAAAGATGCCGTTCTGGGTATGGATGTTACCCCCTCGATTGTGCGTGATGAAAAAATTGAGTTAAACCTTAAAATTAGTCATAACTCACCCGATACTGCACTCACTAGCAGCCAACATCATCACTTGGCCATCAATAAACAAGAAATCGCAACTAACGTAACCATCAAAAATAATGAAACCCTTATTCTTGGGGGAATTTTTCAGCAAAAACAAGAAAAAACAGAGATGGGCTTACCCTTTTTATCTCATATCCCTTTTCTAGGTACATTATTCACAAATACGGCAGAGCATACAGATAAGCGTGTCCTTATTGTTTTTATAACACCAAAACTTATCAATATTTAACATGGAAAAAATAACGCATATACTTCAAATAGTTGAATACACAATAAGTCAAAGATGACAAAAAAAAATATTTTTTATGGCATAAACCTACCGGATAAATTTGACGCTGGCGTCGTTTTAGCATACAAGGTTATCCATTGAGTGTTCTAACTATCCGTAGATTAAAGAACAAGCTGTCAGTCGCTTATAAAACAGCCACAATTAATGTTGCTCTATTCTTAACAGAAATAACTTGCTGATACCAATAGCTAGAAACTGTTAAAAAGCATGATAAACAAGGCATTAGACAACATAGACGGCTCAAGTATCGAAACCTGTAATTTTAAATATGGCACTTTGCTTGCTTAGTGCCATATTTATATAGTTGCAATTCAGGTTGATGTATTGAGATAATTTTCTTATCTGATCTCACATCATCACTTATGAGGTTTCAGTTTAGGTCCCGCCGCTAATCTGATTGGCGGGGCGGGTAATCATTAACGAATAATCGTAGTAATACCAAAAAACATGGCAGAGAAACGCAATATCTTTCTGGTTGGACCAATGGGTGCTGGCAAAAGTACTATTGGCCGTCAGTTGGCTCAACAGCTTAATATGGAGTTTTTCGACTCTGATCACGAGATAGAAAAACGCACTGGCGCAGATGTAGGCTGGGTATTCGACCTTGAAGGTGAAGAAGGCTTTCGCGATCGCGAAGAAAAAATCATCAATGAGCTTACAGAGAAACAAGGCATTGTATTAGCAACAGGTGGTGGCTCTGTTAAGTCTAAAGAGACCCGTAATCGCCTATCCGCTCGCGGTGTCGTTGTTTATCTTGAGACCACCATTGAGAAACAATTATCTCGTACACAACGTGACAAAAAACGTCCACTGCTACAAGTTGACGAACCCGCACGTGAGGTTCTTGAGAAACTGGCTGACGAACGTAATCCTATGTATGAAGAAATTGCTGATATTACCATTCATACTGATGAGCAAAGTGCAAAAGTTGTTGCCAACCAAATCATTGAACTATTAGAAAAAAACTAATTGTTCATGGTGTTATTTTCAAAAATGAACTCAAGGTAAAGCAAGATGGAAAAAGTCACCGTCACTCTAGGCGAACGTAGTTATCCAATCAATATTGCACCCGGCTTATATCAACAAACGGGGGCATTTGAGCCATTAACTGCGGGTCAACGAGCAATGATCGTGACAAATGAAACTCTTGCCCCTATTTATCTCGATAAGATAAAGAATGCCCTTGAAACTTCAGGCGTAAAAGTTGATACCATCATTCTACCGGATGGTGAACAATACAAATCATTATTCATTATGAATGATGTATTTACCGCATTACTTGAAAAACACCATAACCGTGACACCACCCTCATCGCTCTTGGTGGGGGCGTCATTGGTGACCTAACAGGTTTCGCAGCAGCAAGCTATCAGCGTGGAGTACGTTTTATTCAAGTACCTACGACCTTATTATCTCAAGTGGACTCTTCTGTCGGTGGTAAAACCGCCGTCAATCACCCACTAGGGAAAAATATGATCGGCGCATTTTATCAGCCCGCTTCTGTTGTGGTTGATCTCAACTGCTTAAAAACTCTCCCACCAAGAGAACTTGCCTCCGGCTTAGCAGAAGTCATTAAATATGGCATTATCCTCGATAGTGAATTTTTTAGCTGGCTAGAAGAGAATATTGATGCCCTCGTCTCTCTTGATGACCAAGCGATGGCTTACTGTATTCGCCGTTGTTGTGAACTAAAAGCACAAGTGGTTGCTGCGGATGAAAAAGAAACCAGTGGGTTACGCGCATTATTGAACTTAGGTCATACCTTTGGTCATGCTATCGAAGCGCATATGGGCTATGGCGTCTGGTTACATGGTGAAGCTGTCGCGGCTGGCATGGTTATGGCAGCAAAAACAGCAGAATTACTTGGTCAATTTACTCCTGAACAAACTCAGCGGGTGGTCACACTTTTAGAGCGTGCATCACTTCCCGTCAAAGGCCCTTCACAAATGAAGCCCGATGATTATCTCCCACATATGATGCGAGATAAAAAAGTGATGGGTGGAAAACTGCATTTAATTTTGCCTACCACTATCGGCCATTCGGAAATGCGTTCAGATGTTGATACGCAGACTGTCATTGCGGCAATATCATCCTGTATGTCATAAAACGAAGAAAAAGCTGAATTTTTACTGGCGTTTTAAAATGTTACTGGTAGATGTTCACTAAAGTCGTTAAATTATACGGTATGCCTACGCCTATATACGAAACTCTGAAAAAGCGTATTATCAATACCACTTTGGCTAGCGTGGTATTACGAAAGGATATATGCTTTAAATAAGCAGCGATGTCCTGCTTGGTCGTTAGAGGTTGTACTGATAAGAGACATTTTATCTCTACTATAGGCAAATTTTATTCGGGAGAGGAAAATGGACGAATTTAAACCAGATAACCAGTCTCAAGGTCAAAATGATCTTAGGCCTGATACATCAGATAGACCGACAGGGCGCTCACGCCAATCATCATCTGCTGCAAAACCTAAAATTGCACTTTCACGTCAACATATTATGATTGGTGTGGGTGTACTGGTCTTATTGCTGCTCATTATTGCTATCAGCTCAGCGCTGAAAGCCCCTACAGAGCATGAAAAGCAACAAACAACGGGTGCCAATAATTCACAGAATATCGATTTATCGGGTTCCTCATCGTTGACAAATTCACAAGGTCAAACGCTATCAGGGCAACCGCAAGAAATCACTGGTTCACAAATTACGCCAACGCCAACCCAAGGCGAACCTCAAACTCAACCAAATGGTCTGGGTGAGCGAATCGAAATACCTGGCGATGTAGTTGATGCCTTAAACCAAGGCCAAGTTTCTGTGCCAGGCACTAGCCAGCCACAAAATACGACACCGTTAACGCCACCAACCGTTAAACCTGTGGAACAACAACCCGTAGTCAAACCAGTAACGCCAGAAAAAACACCTGTAAAACCCGTTGAGCCAAAACACCCTGTGCAAACTAAACAGCCAGCAAAATCAACGGCAAGTAGCCAAGGTAGCAATATCATGTCTGCACCAGCAGGTAGCTACACATTGCAACTCAGCAGTGCAAGCCGCTCTGATACACTGGAAGCTTTCGCAAAAGAAAACAAATTGGCCAATTACAAAGTTTATAAAACCATACGTAATGGGCAAACTTGGTATGTTCTTATTCACGGAAATTATAGTTCAGTGACCGACGCAAAAAATGCAATAGGGACCTTACCTGCTGCAGTACAAGCGAAAAAACCGTGGGTTAGAAATATGAAACAAGTCAAACAGGATCAAAAATAACAACGTTTTTCCCCGGGCGCATTATGTTGTCCTGACAGAGTATAAATGCAGTTACTCTAAACGATTGTAATAATAAGACGGCATGAAAAAAAAACGCGCTTTTTTAAAATGGGCTGGGGGTAAATACCCCCTTGTGGAAGAAATCAAAAAACACCTTCCACAAGGTGATTGCTTAATTGAGCCTTTTGTTGGTGCTGGGTCAGTGTTTTTAAACACCAGTTATGATTCATACATACTGGCAGATATCAACAGTGACCTCATCAACCTCTACAATACGGTTAAAGACCGCGCTGATGCTTTTATCGAAGAAGCCCAGCAAATCTTCACACCTGAATATAATACTTCCGAACAATATTATTTAATGCGTGAAGCCTTTAACCAATCTACCGATACTGAGAAACGCAGTGTCCTTTTTTTATACTTAAACCGCCACTGCTATAATGGGTTATGCCGCTATAATTCTCGAGGTGAATTTAACGTTCCTTTTGGCCGCTATAAAAAACCCTATTTTCCTAAAGAAGAATTACTGTGGTTTGCTGAAAAATCACAAAATGCCACGTTTATGACTCAGCATTATGGTGAAACTTTGCTCAACGCAAAAGAGGGATCTGTTGTCTACTGTGACCCACCATATGCACCTTTATCAGATACAGCTAACTTCACGGCGTATCACACGAATGCATTTAATTCGCTCGAACAACAAAACTTAGCTATTTTGGCTCAAAAGTTATCAACAGAAAGTAAAATTCCTGTCTTGATCTCAAATCATGATACCCCGATGACGAGAGAGTGGTATTATCAAGCTCAATTGCATATTGTAAAAGTACGTCGCACCATTAGTAGAAATATATTAAACCGGACAAAAGTCAATGAGTTACTGGCATTATATCCGGGTATACCTAATAGCCTTTCTCCTAGAAAAACGGATAAGAAAAAAACGCAGCGCCTTGTACCTAGCGATGAATGGCTCTCAGATAACGATTAATAATCGGAGACAATAATGAAAAACTTTCTCATTGCCCCATCTATTTTATCTGCTGACTTTGCACGTTTAGGCGAAGATACCGCCAATGTTCTTGCAGCTGGTGCCGATATTGTGCATTTTGACGTTATGGACAACCACTACGTACCCAACTTAACGTTTGGCGCACCTATATGTAAAGCACTGCGAGACTACGGAATTACTGCACCTATCGATGTTCATTTAATGGTGAAGCCAGTTGACCGCATTATCCCAGATTTTGCTAAGGCCGGTGCAACCCATATTAGTTTCCATCCTGAAGCCAGCGAACATGTTGACCGCTCACTACAGTTAATTCGCGAACATGGCTGTACCGCGGGGTTAGTATTTAACCCAGCAACACCACTTAGCTACCTTGATTACGTCATGGATAAAGTCGATATGATCCTACTCATGTCTGTGAACCCAGGTTTTGGAGGCCAATCGTTTATTCCACAAACACTCAATAAATTGCGCCAAGTCCGTAAATTAATTGATGAAAGTGGCTATGATATTCGTTTGGAAGTCGACGGCGGTGTCAAAGTGAATAATATCGCAGAGATTGCAGCGGCAGGTGCCGATACCTTCGTTGCGGGTTCTGCTATTTTCGACCAACCGGACTATAAAACCGTCATCGACGCGATGCGTAACGAATTACAAAAGGTATCTCAATGACTGAAGTGGTATTAGAGAATATCAAAGCGATCGCTTTCGATTTAGACGGCACACTCGTAGACAGTGCAGCTGGCTTAGCTGAAGCCATCGACAACATGCTCAAAGAATTTAATTTTGCCCCTGCAGGTAAAGAACGCGTTTCTATTTGGGTAGGCAATGGTGTTGATGTGTTAGTTGAACGCGCACTTTCATGGGCGGGTGCCGAAATCACACCTGAGCGACAAAAAAAAGCTCGAGCCAGTTTTGATAAATTCTATGCAACGTCCGTCACAACAGGCAGCCAACTGTTTCCTGAAGTAAAAGACACTTTAGAGCAATTAACAAAACATGGCTTACCTATGGGGATTGTTACTAATAAAGCGACCCCATTTATTGCGCCATTATTAAAGAAATTAGGTATTGAACACTACTTTTCTCTAGTCTTGGGTAGCGATGACGTCAAAGCTTTAAAACCGCATCCTGCTCCCCTCTACCTAACGATGGGAACATTCGGTTTACGTAAAGAAGAATTGCTTTTTGTCGGCGATTCTCGTAATGATATTATTGCAGCGAAAAGCGCTGAATGCCCGTGTGTCGGTCTGACCTACGGTTATAACTATGGTGAATCTATTGCACTGAGTGAACCGAACTGTGTATTAACACATTTTTCTGATTTATTACCTGCAATCGGGTTATCTGAAATAAAATAAGCAAGGACATAACTAAATGAGCACTCCCACTGAAAAATTAAAGCAACCCCAAAAACCAATCGTATTCAGCGGCGCACAGCCTTCCGGTGAATTAACCATCGGTAACTACATGGGTGCATTACGTCAGTGGGTACAAATGCAAGATGACTACGACTGCATTTACTGTATCGTTGACCAGCACGCCATCACCGTTCGCCAAGACCCTGTTGAACTGCGTAAAAGAACCCTCGATACACTTGCGCTCTATTTAGCATGTGGTATTGACCCGAAAAAAAGCACCATTTTTGTGCAGTCACACGTACCACAACACGCTCAACTGAGCTGGGCGCTTAACTGCTACACCTATTTCGGTGAGTTGAGCCGTATGACTCAGTTTAAAGATAAATCTGCCCGTCACGCAGAAAATATCAATGCGGGACTCTTTGATTACCCAGTACTAATGGCAGCAGATATTTTGATTTATCAAACGAATCAAGTACCTGTTGGTATTGACCAGAAACAACACCTTGAATTGAGCCGTGATATTGCTCAACGCTTTAATGCCATTTATGGTGATATTTTCACTGTACCCGATCCATTCATTCCGACTGGTGGTGGTGCCCGTGTTATGGCTCTGCAAGATCCAACCAAGAAAATGTCTAAGTCCGATGATAACCGTAACAACGTTATCGCCTTATTAGAAGACCCGAAATCTGTCGTGAAAAAAATCAAACGCGCAATGACTGACTCCGAAGAGCCACCTCGTATTCGTTATGATTTAGAAAACAAACCAGGGGTTTCTAACTTATTAGATATCATGTCGGGTGTGACAGGTAAGAAAATTGCTGAACTTGAAGCCGAATTTGAAGGGCAAATGTACGGTCATCTTAAAGGAGCTGTGGCAGAAGCCGTTTCCGGTATGTTAACCACACTTCAAACTCGTTATCATGAATTCCGTAATGATGAAGCGCTGCTAAACCAAATTATGGGTGAAGGCGCAACCAAAGCCGCTGCTCGCGCACAAGAAACGTTAGATAAAGTTTACGAAGCTATTGGCTTCGTTAAACGCCCTCAGTAACAATCATTGTATTAACTCAGTAAAAATGGGGTTTTTCCCCCATTTTTACTCTAATCAATTTTCACCAATTAATTCATTGATGCTGTTTATTTCACCTTAACGCTCTGAATCTAATTGTTCATTATTTTTCAGAACATCTTGCGCCTTGCTGTAGCTCTCAATTAATAATTGATAAGCAGGGAAGATTTGTGTGTAAGCCATTGCCCACTCCGCCGCATCTTCGCGGTTCCAAGTCCCTTGTAGTTCTGAAGCAACCGCAGCAGTATCCATCGGCACCACACCCGCTTGAACAACACGCGCTAAAGTAATTTCTTGCGCCATTTTGCTGTAAGTGCCTGAAGCGTCAATCACCACAAATACTTGGTAGCCATCCATCACCGCACTAATTGCAGGGAACGCCATACAAACACTGGTAATAGTTCCGGCAATAATCAGTTGCTTTTTACCTGTTGCTTTCACGGCCGCCACAAACTCTGGGTTATCCCATGCATTAATTTCACCGCGGCGTGCAATATATTGTGCATGTGGTGCATTTTGATGAATTTCTGGTATCAACGGGCCATTTGGGCCTTGAGGTACAGAAGCAGTTGTTATTACTGGAATTTTAGCTAGGGAAGCCATTTTAGCCAGAACAGCGGCGCGAGCACGTAATTCCGTCATTGGCATATCACCTACAGTTTGAAATAAACCACTCTGGTGATCGATTAATAACATCACCGCATCTTCTGGGTTAATAGCAGGACGTTGACCATTAAAATTAGCTGGGCTACTCATGATGAAACCTCTCAATCGATAAAATATGAAACCTATTTTTTTTTTGATTTAAAAATAGAACGATATCCGCTCCGTTTTCGTATTATTTAGATTAATTCATCGATTTAAAGCTGAGTAGTCCAGTTTTTGATAAACACTGTTCTATAAATAGAATAATTAGACTTTATTTTATTGTTCTATCACTGCAACAATGAAACCTATTTTTGCCACTACTGCCAAATGATTTGCTCCTTTATTATTCAGTCATCAAAACAATTTTAGGAGCAAAACCATGAAAAAAATTATTGGTATCTATCAATCTCCTCGTAGCCATTGGGTAGGAGACGGCTTCCCTGTCCGTTCAATGTTTAGCTATAACGATCATGGGAAATACCTCAACCCATTCCTTTTGCTCGACAGAGCGGGGCCTTTTGATTTCCCAAGCTCAAATTCAGCAAACAGAGGCGTTGGAGAGCACCCACACCGTGGGTTTGAAACAGTCACGATTGTGTATGATGGCGAAGTCGCCCACCATGACTCTACGGGTGAAGGTGGTGTGATAGGCCCAGGTGATGTTCAGTGGATGACTGCAGCATCGGGTATTTTGCATCAAGAGTATCAGTCTGATGCCTTTATGAAAAAAGGTGGCACACTTGATATGGTGCAACTGTGGGTCAATTTGCCAGCAAAAGACAAATCAGCGGCCCCCGGCTACCAGCTGTTAGAAAGCCAAAGCATGCCAAAAGTCGCATTACCCAATGATGCAGGTACATTGCGAGTGATTGCCGGTGACTATTTGGGCAATAAGGGTGCAGCACAAACCTTTAGTCCATTGGATGTATGGGATTTGCAGCTTAACAAAGGTAAAACTGTGGGTATCCCAACTAAAGCGGGACGCCATGTCGGTTTAGTCATGCTACGTGGTTCAATATTTGTTGATGGCCGTTCTGCTTTAAACGAAGGGGAACTGATGATCCTCGACGATACAGACAGCAATATTCTGTTAGAAGCCACAGAAGATGCCTTAGTGCTGTTACTCAGTGGTGATCCCATTAATGAGCCAGTTGTTGGCTACGGCCCCTTTGTGATGAATACTGTTCAAGAAATCAATGAAGCCATAAATGATTTCAACAGTGGGAAATTTGGCCGCATTCCTGAAACACAATAAATGACGAATATTTCCCTGATAGCCTAATGCGCTATCGGGGAAATTTATTTCACTGACGGCGAAATATTATCTGCTAAATAATTTAACAGTAATTGGATTGACGGCAACAACCCTTTACGTGATGGATATACTGCATGAATGATATCTTCAGGAAACTGCCATTGCGGTAATACCTCTATCAAATTCCCTGATTCAATGTCTTTTTCTACCACACCATAAGGTAGCCTTGCGATCCCGACACCTTTTAGTGCCGCGCGGTATAACGTTAAGATATCTGTTGTCGCTAACTTAGGGGTAAAATGCTGCGTAAAGCTAAGGTCGTCACTATTTTTGAGGGTTAACGTGTAATTTTGTGAATGCTCCGTATTCGCTAACATAGGGTAATCCACCAGCTTTTCTGGTTCTGTAAGTTCACCCTGCTCTGCGAATAATTGTGGGCTAGCCACTAATATACGCCGTGAATACCCTAACACTTTCATCATTAAGCCTGAATCATCTAAGGGCAATGAACGTACACGAATAGCTAAATCTAACCCTTCACTAATGACATCAACAGGGCGGTTAACCGCTAAGATTTGGATATCAATATCAGGGTACTTTATCATAAAATCTACAAGTAGTTCATTGAGATATACTTGTAATAGTGCAACTGGACACGATAGTTTGATCGTTCCTTTCGGGTGTGACTGAACGGAACAAATCAATTCGTGAGCAACTTCAGCTTCATCAACTACATTTTTACACTGCTGATAAAAAACTTGTCCCACTTCCGTGACATGAAACTGGCGAGTAGAACGGTAAATCAATGAAACATTAAGATTTTTTTCTAAGTCTGCAATACGTCGGCTCAATTTAGATTTAGGGATACCCAGAGCCAAACCCGCTTGTGAAAACCCACCATATTCGACAACTTTCACAAAATAGTAGAGATCATTTAAATCATATTGCATCTCATTCCCCCAATATTCCCAATCGTAATATCACATCTTACTAAAAACCCTAAAAAAGCGCTTTAAAAATGAATACTTCCACTTAAGGCCTGCAAACAAAACAAGACCATGTTGTGTATATGGAGAAAGGAAAAATTATTGCTCAGGGAACACATCTCGAATTAATGGCGAATATACCGCGGTACCAACAGTTTATACAACAAATGCCTAAGACTTAGGCGTTATATTGCTAGCAAGTGCTTATGGCCAAATACTCTCTTTGCCATAAGCACATCGCTTTATATTAACGCTTACCAAACAACCGGTGCTTAAACTCTTCAATCCGGTGGTTATCTAAACGGTTCTGCATGGTTAAGCTCCAACTTGCGGATAGCCCTGCAGCACTTAAAAGCCGCTGATACAGCTCTTCATCATAAGGGGCGTGAAATGCAATCATAATGGCTTCTTGTACTGAAATATCACTATTGCGGCTTAATAAGGTTAATGGCGTATTTTCACTAACATTGCCTGTTTTAATGACACGGTACAGCCAACCACAGCGCCCATTGTCTTGCATCATTTGTGCAAAATTTTCAATTCCCGTTAACCCATTGAGCTTATAACAAGGGGAACGAGGCTGAGTGACCTGAATACGCGCATCACCCCATGCAAAAATATCCCCAATAAATACGTTTTCTTCACTCATACCCAATGTTGATATATTTTCCCCAAATGCAGAGGCAACAAATAAATCGGCTAAATCAGGATACGCATTTACCCAGAAATCATAATGTTCACGAGGATAATGGCAAAGTGCTCTATCAGGCCCGCCATGGAAGCGTTTTTCAGCTTGTTCATCGCCATCAAGTCCCAATTGCCCTAACATCAATAACCCGTCGGCAGCTTGCTTGTGAATAGCGCTGTGCCCACAAGACTGGGTTGCTTGGACTTTACCGATAAAAACTTGGGGAGATACTTTCATGCAAGATCACACCTTAATACTCACATAGGATGAAATAACTGTTACTGTGTTCAAGTTACCATAACCCATGGTTAATAACCTCACTAATTTTTAGCAGGGCTCCTATCAATGTCAGCTCTAAAATAATATATATCAATAGCCCCCAAGTGAGCGTAATCCACCAAGAATTAAACCACTTTAAAAATATCCATGGAAACCCAAAAATACGCGATACGGTTATCCCTGGTAACCTCAATTTTGGTATCCCTTTTGTCTTTGGTACTATTTGCCAGATGATAATTAACAAGAACATACCGCTAAACATGATAGTTCCCACCTGATTATCACCACCTTTAATTGTAATATTCACTACGTCAGCAATGACAGACATAATGAATACATATATCCCTGTTAGCACCATTATCGAAAATAGAAAATCTACCAATAAAAATATAGCGCCAAAAGTGTCTTTATTTTTATTTAAAAAGAAAAATAATAACGCATCACTAAGATATAAATAGAAAATAAAAATCATCGCAACTACGATAATAACCCGATTATCGATATCCGGAGACGGCGCCGCAATACAAAATATACTTCCCCAAAACATAAGAAGAAATAAATGAGAAAGAGAAAAACATACTCTAGGTTGACTGAAAAAAGCGGCCACTGCTGGATTAACTCGATCTGCAAGCTCTGGGTAATTTTGTATCAACTGCTGATATTGCTTCATCAACAAATCCAGCACCCCAGGTACTAACCGCATCCACCCAGTCACTTCTGCCTGCTTTCCAATTAAAAATTGCATTGTAAATGCTGAGATCGAGTACTTATGTGATGCTTCAATTTCGCAATCTTGCCATGCACGTTCAACAGCAGTTTTACGTAATTGATTTTGAATACCTTCTTGAATAAACATTGGAACCACACTGTCTGAATTATAATCATTTAACTGCCAATTCAATAATTCAGAAGCACAATCTACGGTCGATTCCATTAAGCCCTGCTGTTGTGATAATGCTTTGGCAAAATCCTTATGAAACTGAGCAAAAATGTGTAAATTGCCTTTTTCCATCACATGAGCCCAAAGAAAAGATAGCGCGGCCTTCCCTTTGCTTTCATTCTCCACAATCAGGCTCGCGACAGTATCAATTTCATCTTGAGTATAAACAGTTTCAGCCACTGCTATAGCAGGTAAAGGCTCATCTGCTACAAATGTATTTGATAACCAATCAGAAAAATAAATATCTTGATACCCGGTGTGGTCATTTAATAATACGGCTTCACCATAACTTTCGTCTTCAGAAGCAACTTCAGGCTGAGAACTCACTTGATAAGAGGATACGTTTTTTGCATTTTCAAATGCTTCTCTTAGCTGCTGATACTCTTTTGGATGAGTATCGGGTCGATATTTTTTGAGTTGCTTTGCATAAGCCCTACGGATTTCTTTTTCATCATGAGTAAACGGAATTCCCAATATTTGCCACATATCCATTAATGCAAATCCCTTTCATATCGTTTCAAAAATTGAACAACTTGCTGGCGAAATGTTGCGATCAAGCGTAAATCTTGGCTATTTAACGCTATCTCAAACTCAGTTGTTATCTTATCGACCCAAAGTCTGTCATCACCGAGCAAGAATTCATATAATTGAGAACAACGGGCTAACAATTCTCTATTTTCAGGCATATCCCTTGGATGCTGCTTTAACCCTGCAATTTTTGCCAAGCTGGCTGAAATTTGTGTCTCACTCATTTGGCCAGGTACCTTTTCAATCAATAACCGATAAACCTTAGGGCTACCTTGATAATGACACTCAACTTCAAGTAAACCATCAACCGTGTAAGTAAACCTAACTTCAATCGTCACTTCCCCGGCTGGTCGTGGAGGAATATCTATCTTTAATTCCCCAAGGAAAACATTATCTTTGACTAGGCGAGCTTCACCTTGATATACCTTGAGTAAAATATGCTCTTGGTTATCTACAATTGTACTTAGCTCCTGCATTTTACTGATAGGCAAGAAATTATTGCGTTCGATAATAGGAAGATAGTAACCAAATTCAAAACGCTCACCATGCTGTTTCGTGGTATCAACCCCCAATGAAAATGGCATGACATCGGTTAAAACGATATCATCCAAAGCGCAATCTGCCATTACCATACCTGCTTGGACACCAGCCCCTAAAGCAACTGCCTCATCAGGATTTAAATCATGCCGTGGAAATCGCCCGAAAAGACGAGCTACGGTTTGTCTAACGAGAGGCATACGTGTCGCCCCTCCCACTAGCAATATATCGTCAAGATCATTAAGCGAAAAACGGGAGTCATGCAATGCCTGTAAAATAGGTTGTTGAAGGCGAGCTAATAAAGGCTGACAACAAGTAGCTAGCTCTTGTTCTGTCATTTTCCATTCAAAATCTGACTCATTCCAATGCATAGAAACATAGCATTCTGGTGCTTGGCTCAAGGCTAACTTGAGATGTTCCGCCAATTTCAATAATTCAGGCCGTATCAGAAACTGATCTTTGTGTAATTCGGGGTACTTTTTCAACATCCACTGATAAATCACTTCACGAAAATCATCACCGCCTAAGCGTACATCACCACTACTAGCACAAACTTCGATAACGCCTTCAAACATATCGATGATCGATACGTCAAATGTGCCTCCTCCTAGGTCAAATGTGAGGTATTTATGTTCTTTATTTTCGAGTAACCCAAAAGCAAGTGAAGCAGCTGTTGGCTCATTTAATAACCTTACAACATTCAACCCAGCAAGCTGCCCCGCTGTTTTAACTGCGCGGCGCTGGACATCATTAAAATAAGCAGGAACTGTAATTATGGCGTCTTTGACGGCATAACCTAACCATGCTTCAACATCATCTTTAAGTTGACGTAACAACAAAGCGGAGACTTCTTCAGCACGAAATACAAGCTTACCTAGTGTTATAGTGGCATCTGTTCCCATATAACGTTTGAAACTCGCTTTAGTTATATTAGGATGACTTTGTAAACGTTCATGAGCAGCTTGTCCTACGATAATCTGGCCTTCATCATCTAAACCAACCACAGAAGGTGTTAGAACGTTTCCTTGTAGATTAGGAATTAGGACTGATTTGCCATCTAACCACAAACTTACCGCACTGTTACTTGTCCCAAGGTCAATCCCCATGACTAAGTGTGTTGCTAAACGATCCATTTTTATTTATTCCTTATTTATCAACAAACTAAATCCATATCATTATTGAAATAAATTAATAACCAATATTTTAAATGATAATGAGTTTTATTTAATAATAAAAAGTAAAGTTTTGGAATCGATATCAAATTGTAGGCATAAAAAAAGCGCAGCATTAACGCTGCGCTTATAGCAAATTACGTTATCTTATAAGATTATTTAGCTTTCGCTGCAAAACGTGCCGCTGCTTCATCCCAGTTCACAACTGACCAGAATGCTTTAATATAATCAGGACGGCGGTTTTGGAATTTCAGATAATAAGCGTGTTCCCATACGTCTAAACCGATGATTGGGTAACCAGATGCGCCTGAAATAGCCTCACCCATTAATGGGCTGTCTTGGTTTGCTGTTGAAACTACAGCTAATTTACCGTCATCTTTCAGAACCAGCCACGCCCAACCAGAACCGAAACGGGTTGCAGCTGCTTTTTCAAACAGTTCTTTGAATGCATCAACGCTACCGAAATCACGCTCAATCGCAGCTTTTAATTCGCCTTTTAATTCAGTACCTAATTTCAAACCTTTCCAGAACAGACTATGGTTTGAGTGGCCACCTGCGTTGTTACGAACAAACGTACGTTGATCAGCAGGAATTTGGTCTAATTTTTGAATCAGAACATCGATATCTAAACCTGCTAATTCAGGTAGTTTTTCTAACGCTGTATTGGTGTTAGTCACATAGGTTTGATGGTGCTTAGTATGGTGGATTTCCATGGTTTGCTTGTCAAAATGTGGTTCCAACGCATCATAAGCATAAGGTAAAGCAGGTAATGTATAACTCATATTATTGTCTCCAGTGACGTAAATACCGCTATGTTTCTCATTTTTACCACAAGGCTCATAGGGTAAACACTTGCGTAACTTCGCACCTTGTGAATAACTATCTATTATAGTTATTTTACTGTTAATGAAAATCATTATCAAACCCATGAGAAATGTATGGATATTTATATTCGCTATGAGAACTTGTTTATTCAGTAACTAATACCAACAACCCCGCCATTTATTTTTCTTTAAATCTACCTTTTATTATATTTTTAGATTTATATATCAATTTGACATTTAGCATCAAATGATAATCCTGCAAATCTCATTACAATTAATACGTGATCTTCCGCGCAAAAGAAAAACAAATTTAAAAATCGTGCTTTAGTTAACCATTTTTTGACATAGTATTAACATCTGCAAGGAGATAATAATATGACTCAAATAACTAAACATCCCGTTCCTGCTGAAATTGCAAAAAATGCCCTGATAAACGAACAACAGTATAACGATGAGTACCAACGCTCGATTCAAGACCCTGAAGGATTTTGGGGCGAAAAAGGAAAAATCGTTGATTGGATTAAACCGTACACTCGTGTTAAAAACACCTCTTTTGACCCCGGGCACATCGATATCCGCTGGTTTGAAGACGGTACATTAAATTTAAGTGCTAACTGTTTGGATCGCCATCTGGCTGAAAAAGGCGACCAAACTGCGATTATTTGGGAAGGCGATGACCCTTCATCGTCAAAAAATGTCACTTACCGCGAACTGCACCATGATGTTTGTCAGTTTGCTAATGTCCTAAAACAACAAGGGATCCGTAAAGGTGATGTCGTCGCCATTTACATGCCGATGGTTGTCGAAGCTGCTGTCGCGATGCTAGCTTGTGCTCGTATTGGTGCTATACATACGGTCATTTTTGCTGGTTTCTCCCCTGAGGCGGTCTCTGGTCGCGTTATCGACTGTAAAGCGAAGCTCATCATCACTGCAGATGAAGGCTTACGTGCTGGCCGCGCAATTCCATTAAAGAAAAATGTGGATGACGCACTCGCCAACCCACAAGTCACAACGGTTTCTAATGTGATTGTTTACCAACGCACAGGCAACGCGCCGAGCTGGATAGAAGGCCGTGATCTCTGGTGGCACGACGTCATCAAAGGCGTCAGTGCAGATTGCCCTCCAGAAGAAATCAACGCAGAAGACCCGCTGTTCATCCTATATACCTCAGGCTCTACAGGTAAACCGAAAGGCGTTCTGCATACCACTGGCGGTTATTTAGTCTATGCCACACTGACATTTAAATACACCTTCGACTACCATCCAGGTGAAGTCTATTGGTGTACTGCAGATGTAGGCTGGGTAACAGGCCATAGCTATTTGTTATATGGGCCATTATCCAATGGCGCTAAAACATTAATGTTCGAAGGGGTACCTAATTACCCAGCAGTTAACCGAATGAGCCAAGTGGTTGATAAACACCAAGTCAATATCCTTTATACTGCCCCAACGGCTATCCGCGCATTAATGGCCGAAGGCGATAAAGCCATTGAAGGTACAGATCGCAGCTCATTACGAATTCTCGGCTCCGTGGGGGAACCCATTAACCCTGAAGCTTGGGAATGGTTCTATAAAAAAATTGGGAACAGCCGCTGCCCTGTTGTCGATACATGGTGGCAAACCGAAACAGGTGGTTTCATGATCACACCACTTCCGGGGGCAACCATGTTAAAGCCAGGGTCTGCAACATTGCCATTCTTTGGTGTTCGCCCTGCATTAGTCGATAACCTTGGTGAACCTATCGAAGGCGCCACAGAAGGTAACTTAGTGATTGTTGATTCATGGCCGGGCCAAGCCCGAACCTTATTCGGCGATCACGAACGCTTCGAGCAAACCTACTTCTCAACCTTTAAAGGCATGTACTTTAGTGGTGATGGTGCTCGTCGTGATGAAGATGGTTATTACTGGATCACTGGCCGTGTTGACGATGTACTGAATATTTCGGGCCACCGTTTAGGTACCGCAGAAATAGAATCAGCGCTCGTTGCACATCCGAAAGTGGCTGAAGCTGCCGTGGTCGGTATTCCTCATAATATTAAAGGCCAAGCAATCTATGCTTATGTCACATTAATATCTGGGGTTGAGCCATCACCAGAGCTATACACCGAAGTTCGCAACTGGGTTCGTAAGGAAATCGGCCCTATTGCCACCCCGGATGTACTCCACTGGACGGATTCACTGCCCAAAACCCGTTCCGGTAAAATCATGCGTCGCATCCTACGAAAAATTGCATCAGGAGACACCAGTAATTTCGGAGATACCTCCACTCTGGCTGATCCAGGTGTTGTCGAAAAACTACTCGAAGAAAAACAGTCTATGAGTATGTCATAACGCCAAAAGGCCAACTCATAGAGGCGGCCTTACATACATCCCAACAAGATGGTTTACTCTAAATAATTCGAGGTGCAGCTAGGCGACAAGCGAACGAAACACGAGGAGCATACATAAGTATGTGACTCGTGTGAGTGAGTGCAGTCAACAAAGCTGCAACTTGAAGTATGACGAGTATAACAGAGGAGAACTCTGATGAATGCTACTGCTTACGAAAAGGTAGAGGATAACCCTCGCTTTCAAGAACTGGTTAGGAAACGTAGTCGCTTTTCATGGTTGTTATCTGCAATAACGCTCGTGCTGTATGTGGGTTTTATTTTTCTTATCGCTTTTGACCCAAGTTGGCTTGGAACACCAATATCCGAAGGTTCATACATAACAAGAGGGATCCCTGTTGGTGTAGGACTAATCGTCATTTCGTTTGTACTCACTGGGCTTTACGTCATCCGAGCCAACGGTGAATATGACCGCTTAACGGCAGAAATTTTAAAAGAGGTAGAAAAATGAAAATATTGCTCTCACTCATTCTCTTTTTTACCTCATCAATGGCGTTTTCTGATGCATTGACAGGGGATGTTGAACGCCAGCCTGTAAATATTCAGGCGATTGTGATGTTCTTACTGTTTGTCGGCTTCACTTTGTATATTACCTACTGGGCGTCAAAAAGAACGCGTTCTCGCTCTGATTACTACACTGCGGGCGGGAAAATTACCGGTTTCCAAAACGGGATGGCTATCGCGGGTGACTTTATGTCTGCGGCTTCCTTCTTAGGGATCTCTGCTCTGGTTTATACCTCTGGCTATGATGGCTTAATCTACTCGATTGGCTTCTTAATTGGCTGGCCGATCATTCTATTCTTAATTGCCGAGCGCTTACGTAATTTAGGTCGCTATACCTTCGCTGATGTTGCTTCTTATCGATTAAAACAAAGACCAATTCGTATTCTATCTGCGGTTGGCTCTCTGGTTGTTGTTGCACTGTATCTTATTGCTCAAATGGTTGGTGCGGGTAAATTAATTGAATTGTTATTTGGTCTCAATTACCACGTCGCTGTTGTCATTGTGGGTATATTGATGGTGCTATATGTCTTATTTGGTGGAATGTTAGCCACAACTTGGGTGCAAATTATTAAAGCCATCTTGTTATTAGCGGGTGCAACATTCATGGCCGTTATGGTTATGAAGCATGTTGGCTTTAACTTTAATACCTTATTTAAAGAAGCCGTTGAAGTTCATAAAAATGGTATTGCTATTATGAGCCCAGGAGGACTGGTTTCCGACCCAATATCCGCCTTATCCCTTGGTCTTGCATTGATGTTTGGTACCGCTGGCCTCCCTCACATTATTATGCGATTCTTCACCGTTAGTGACGCTAAAGAAGCTCGTAAAAGTGTGTTCTATGCCACTGGATTTATCGGTTACTTTTACATACTAACCTTTATTATTGGTTTTGGTGCCATCGTTCTAGTCAGTTCCAATCCTGCATTTAAAGATGCTACTGGAGCACTTATCGGTGGAACAAACATGGCTGCTGTTCACCTTGCAGATGCCGTCGGTGGCAATTTCTTCTTAGGCTTTATTTCTGCAGTTGCATTCGCCACTATCCTTGCTGTTGTTGCTGGTTTAACCTTAGCAGGCGCCTCCGCGGTTTCTCATGACCTATATGCGATGGCAATGAAAAATGGTAAAGCGGATGAAAAAGATGAATTACGTGTCTCTAAAATTACCGTTGTTATCTTAGGTTTTGTTGCAATTGGCCTCGGTATTTTGTTTGAAAAACAAAACATTGCCTTCATGGTCGGCTTAGCATTCTCTATTGCGGCTAGTTGTAACTTCCCAATCATTTTACTGTCGATGTACTGGCGTAAGCTGACAACTCGCGGTGCATTGGCTGGCGGTTGGTTAGGGCTAATTACTGCTGTTGTTTTAATGATTTTAGGACCAACCATCTGGGTCAGTATTCTTCACCATGAAAAACCAATCTATCCATATGAGTACCCAGCCTTCTTCTCCATGATTGTTGCATTTGTTGCTTCATGGCTATTCTCTGTAACAGATAATTCAGAACAAGGAAAAATGGAAAGAGAGCGCTTTAAAGAGCAATTTGTTCGTTCACAAATTGGACTCGGTATTGAGCAGGGTAAATCACACTAAACCTAACTTTATTGCCACACCAAACGGCTCAGTGTATCGAGCCGTTTTTTATTAATAGTTTATTTAAACCTCTTTTAGTCTCATCATTATTTCTCTTTATATTATCTTATAAATCAATATGATATATAAAATCACATAAAGGAGTTGATAGTATATTTAACTCTTTTATCAGAAGTTTTATGTAAAAAAAATCCTTCTTTCTACGTAGAGAAAAGAAGGATATTGATAATATTGAAAAACTTATTTTTGTTTTCGTTATTCGATACTATCTTGCATAGTGTTGTCTTTCTACATCAGCCCAATTTTCTACTAATGAATAAAACTCTGCTGAACTTGTTTTTCTTTCTTCTTGTAATTTTTTAAATTCTTGCTTGTTTTTCGGCGTATAACGAGAAAGTAACTGGTCTAATACAATATTTTTATCTGCGAATTGGGAACCTAGTTTTAATTTTTTATACAGCACTACTGTAATCAACCCACTGATAGCGAGCATTCCAATGACAGTGACAAAGCTATAGTCAATGCCAAGGGTATTTCTCACTGTATTTAACAGTAAAAAAGGAACAAAAAACATCACTAATAAAGAAAGAATCGTTGCACCGTCTTGCCCATTATTAAATTCATTTTCTTTCTGTTTATTTACAGAAATAATTTGGTCGAAAATTCGATGATTAGCGCTTTTTGATTTATTCATCTGACCCACCTTTGCTATACAAATATTGTTTACACGAAATACCATTCATTAAAAGGTATAACTTGCTTAGCTGGCCTATCTTTCATATCTGGATGTAAGTTTCTTTCCTTTGAAAATTTCACTTATAAGCAAACTTCATCGGTAACGTGATAGCTGGATATACCATTAACTACCTAACACAGTATAAATGTAATAAATTGAAACATCAATTTAACAATTTTTATATAAAAAAATAAACAATCGTGCGCTTATTCATTAAAAATATACAAACAAAATAGTTAATTTATTTATGAGTAAAATTAGTTATTTTATTTTTATCTATTGATATTAATGAATTTATTGTTCAAATAATGACTTACTTGGGTTACTTAATTAACACCATAAAAACCATTAAAACTATAAACATTATAGGGCAAGTTAAGAATAATCCTGTCAGATAATTTCGTTAAGTCATTATTATTTTTAATAGATCATAGATTATCTATCAACCAGAGAGTCAAATCACACAGCAATTGCACTCGGAGATATAAACTTATCTAACCTACCTCTACTACCTTTGCTGTAAAGCTGTTATTTACTATTTTGCCCCCTTCAATTACATTTACCATCTCAATATCCCAATACAATAATTACGAAACCTGAAATATAGTCATCACTAAATATATATTCTTTGTCATCACAATTTATGAGCTTTTACTTGCTACTTTATGTTTCTTAATCACATTTATCACTTAAATACAGGGAATTGAGTTTTCCTCCTACCCTCCTCGCCCATTCCCTATACGGCTAAAAAGAGAGGTGAGTTGTTACTTACTACTTTGCATTTAAAATATCCATTCAGCACACCAATACAACCGCTCCCCCTCCATTGCTTCTCCTAACCCCTGTTATCCCACCATCGCCAACAGCCACCGCCCTTTCAACAAGTGAGTTTTTACTTACTACTTTGACTCAAGCGGTGTCATTCATCACCGTGATGGACAAACATCCAATCCACAGTACTCTCCTGATATTCTTAAAATTCTGCTACCCTAAACAAT
>NZ_JAMPPE010000014.1:0-126476 GCF_028480905.1 Providencia sp. PROV156
TTTAGGGGCGTAGTTCAATTGGTAGAGCACCGGTCTCCAAAACCGGGTGTTGGGAGTTCGAGTCTCTCCGCCCCTGCCAGTTACCAATTAAGTAATAATAAAAGAAGTATCTATTGATAACCCGATTAGCTTAATCGGGTTTTTCTTTATTCGTGTGACTATAAATATAAAGTTATTTTCCCCTTCTGCTAATTTTCAATTTATTTTATCCCATTAACTATCCCACTGTTTTGTATCTCTTAATCGTATTCACTATTTAAATACACTGTGACGTTACGTTCTCCCAGCTACTTTTTATTTTCATCATTTTATATTTATTTTTCGCATCATCAGTGAGTTGTTACTTACGACTTTATACTTCTCAATAGTATTCACAGGTTGAATGATATTTTGTTGTGCTCAATATTTAAGTTAGAAAAATGAGAGTATATATAAAGTTGGTAGTTTAATTTTTATTAAGCTCAAAAATTATCTTGCTGAAAAAGCAAAATATCATTGTATTGCTGTATGAATATTGGTCAGTTATCTGTTATTGATATATCTTATTAAAAAACAAAATGAAGTATCAATTAAGATTATTTTGCAGAGATCTATAGTTTGTTTATGGGATCATAGGAAGGTGAGTGGATTTGTTACTCACCTTCTTATTTTTTATTCACTTAACTGTGCATTTTTTATTGGAGTTTTAATCAGTTGATTGATAAGAGCTTGCTGATCGTTTTTCTGGAGCCAAACTGCATACAAAGGTTTGTTTATTGAGGTTTCTGAGAGCGTTTTTAAGCCCGGATATTGATATACCCAATGAGCAGGTAAAAATGCCGCTGAAAGCGATACAGGAAGTAATTGGCGGGTAATATGGGCTGAGGTAGTGATCATAACAGGTGTGTCATCTTGAGTTAATGAAGGTTCATTTTTTGGATGGAAGTCAGCACCCCATTCAAGCCTTATAAAATTATATTTTGTGAGTGCAATATTCTTTTGGGAAGCCATGAGTTGTAAGTCAATCGTACCGATGATTGTACTTTCAAACTCATCCATTTTAGGCGGTTCAGTTGCGATTAATAAGTCTAATTCTCTAGAATGTAGTTGCTTAACAAGAGACTGGCGCGTTGAAACCCTAGCTTCGAGCCGTAGTTCATCATGTTGATTATAAAGTTCTTCTACCCAGTCAGTTAGATAACCTTCCCAAAGTGAAGCTGTTGCACCAATAGAAAGCTCTGTGTGTTGTGAGGCATGAGATATTTCTTTTTTAGCTTGCAGCCAGGTATTCATTAACGATTCAGCATATGGAACAAGCCTTTCTCCTGCAGCTGTTAACCGGATATTGTTTCTATGCCGCGTAAATAGGCTTGTACCTAATTGTGTTTCTAATTGCCTAATACGGAAGCTAACCGCTGATTGCGTTAAATAGAGTGATTCTGCGGCTCGACCAAAGTGCCTAGTTTTACTGACCTCTAAAAAAGTTCTCAATAACTCGCTGTCCACATGCATCTCCAATTATTTTTGTCGTGATGATTTAAATGTTTTGTTTTACAGATTGTCAATGCTGTCTAATACTCCGCGCCATATAGAGTTTGACTGTAATAAGTTAGGAGTGTGTCAGATGGCAGATAGCTTCATCACGACTAATCGTTTTTTTGATAACAAACATTACCCACGTGGCTTTTCTCGTCATGGTGATTTCACCATTAAAGAAGCTCAGTTGCTAGAACGTCTCGGCCAAGCTTTTAATGAGCTTGATACAGGTAAACGTGCACCTCAGACAGAAGAAGAAAAACTTTTCGTCGCTGTATGCCGTGGTGAACGTGAACCGGCTACCCCAGAAGAAAAAGTTTGGACAAAATATTCTAGCCGTATTAACCGTCCAAAACGCTTCCATACTTTATCTGGCGGTAAACCGCAGATTGACCCATCGGAAGACTACACTGATACAGATGATTAATATTATCATCGTATGATAAGAGGGACTTCGGTCCCTTTATTTCTACGGGATAATAAGTACTTATCTGCCCACTCTTCTCAGCTTACTTGTTTTTGCAAATGAAGCAATAACTTATCCATTGCTCGATACCCCAAAGCTTCTAATAAATCTGAACGTTCAATAGTTTCTGCGGCATTAAGGTCGGCGATTGTTCTAGCAACCCTTAAAATTCTGTGCCAAGCTCGAATGGAAAGACCTAACTTATTTAATGCATGTTCTAAGAATAACGCATCTTTTGTTGTTAGCAGGCAAAATTGTGTGGTTTCTCTTGGTGTTAATAAACTATTAATTTTTCCAGCTCGCCTAAGTTGCCTATTTCTGGCTTCGATGACTCTTTGTCTAACCTGTTCACTTGTTTCACCTTGGTTAGTTTGATTACTTAATGAACCGAGAGGTAACAATGGAATCTCTATTGAAAGATCAAATCGGTCAATAAAAGGCCCTGATATGCGTGAAAGATAACGTAGTATGCGAGTAGGAGCTGAGCGGCTCATTTCTCCTTGGTAATGGCCTGTTGGGCTAGGATTTAGGGCCGCAATTAGCTGGAAACTGGCAGGATAGCAAACTTTTGCTTTTGCTCGAGAAATGCTAATTTTTCTAGATTCTAGGGGTTCTCGTAAAGAATCTAATATCGAGCGGCTAAATTCGGGTAATTCATCTAAAAATAAAACACCATGGTGTGCAAGTGAGATCTCACCAGGTTTGGGAAGAGAGCCACCACCAATTAAAGCGGCAATTGATGCACTATGGTGGGGTGCTCTAAAAGGCCTTATTGGCCAATTCATGTCTTCTTTTGTGTTTTCACTTAAACTATGTAGTGAAGCAACTTCTAAGGCTTCTTGAGAGGTTAATGGGGGAAGTAAAGTCATTAGACGGCTTGCTAGCATAGTTTTTCCTGTCCCAGGAGGACCCAACAAGAGTAAATTATGTCCACCTGCAGCACAGATTTCTAATGCCCGTTTCCCTTGTTCTTGGCCAATAATATCGTTGATATCACCTTCTTGCTTGGTTGGGATAGATGCTTGATGAACTTGTTGATTACAAACTAATGTGTGTTTGTTATGTAAAAAATGGCAGAGCTCTAATAAGGATGTCGTGAAATAAACGCTATTATCTGGAAGTAGGCCTAGTTGGTGTTGGTTCTCCGTTGATAGTATTAAAGAGCGCTGTTGTTTTAATGCCGATTGGGCCGCTGGGATAGCACTGTTGACATAGCGAACATCGCCAGACAAAGCAAGTTCGCCTAAAAATTCATATTGTTTTAATGGATCGTGGGGGATTTGCCCTGATGATGCGAGTATGGCAATAGCGATGGCAAGGTCATACCGACCACTTTCTTTTGGTAAATCTGCTGGGGCTAAATTAACCGTCATTTTTTTAGCTGGATATTCAAACCCGCTATTTAGTAGAGCGCTTCGAACTCTATCTCTTGCTTCTTTTACTGCTGTTTCTGGTAGCCCAACAAGTGTTAAACCTGGAAGCCCATTACTAATATGTGCCTCAACAGTAACAAGAGGTGCTTCTAACCCAATTGATGCTCTAGTGTAAACAATTGCTAATGTCATAAGCCCTCCAATATTTTTTACAGAGTAATATTCTGCTGAAATTAGGTTTGTTTATCTTGAGTTGATAACATATTTGCGAAGCTGCTCGATAATTTAATTGCTTAGTTACTAGGCTGTTTCAATTTGCGTCGAGTAGCTTCGAGGACTTGTTATAACAGTGATTGCGTTAATTTTATAAAGAGTGGAAGCTATACTGAACTTGGATATTCATAAGAAAAAGTAATTGATTTTTTGGCGTGAATCTTAATGGTATTGAATGGCTGGTGCGGATGATGTAGCTGATTATGCTATGTATTCTATTGAATTTTACTGAGAAACGGTAGTTTAAGCAGTTTATAATGCTGATTTGTTGATAACGATATGATTTTTAAATAATTTAATGTTTTGAAAATAAATAAATTAAATAAAAGTTGTCAAAACGATTTTAAAATGATAACTCTAAATAATAGATAATTAAGAATATTGAAAAAGTAAAACTCATGAACGCATTTATCCAAGCAGTTAGCCTAATTATTATTAGCGTGGTGGTGATTATTATCCCACCGTGCGGGGCTGCACTTGGACGACGAAGGCTAAAATAACAGCCAGATCTCACGAGAACCCCGCACCGAAAGGCGCGGGGTTTTTTTTGACATAAATGTTGATGAATGCAAACACACTAAATAAAACATAACAAATACAAATAGATAAAGTAGACGGACAGGAGATAAAGCATGAACGGAGCACAATGGTTAGTTCAAGCATTGCGAACACAGGGAGTTGATACCGTATTTGGGTATCCTGGTGGCGCAATTATGCCAGTTTATGACGCATTGTATGATGGCGGAGTTGAGCATTTGTTGTGTCGACATGAGCAAGGGGCTGTAATTGCTGCGATTGGATATGCACGTTCAACAGGGAAAACAGGGGTATGTATCGCAACATCGGGTCCTGGCGCAACAAATGTTATCACGGGATTAGCTGATGCATTGTTAGACTCCGTTCCTGTTGTCGCCATTACTGGGCAGGTTGCTTCTGAGTTTATTGGAACCGATGCCTTTCAAGAAATCGATGTTTTAGGGTTGTCCTTAGCTTGTACTAAGCACAGTTTTTTGGTTGAAGATATCGAGGACTTACCTCGCATTCTTGCTGAGGCTTTCGCAATCGCAAATAGTGGGCGTCCTGGTCCTGTACTGATTGATATTCCGAAAGATATTCAGCTACAACAAGCTGAGTTGTCTCCATTTTTAATGCCGGTAGAGCAAGAAGTCACTTCACCTTTATCTGAAATACAACAGGCAAGAATGCTATTAGAACAATCAGAAAAGCCTATGTTGTACGTTGGTGGCGGTGTTGGAATGTCTGGTGCCGTTAAAGAATTACGTGAATTTATTGAGTTTACAGGTGTTCCTTCAGTTGCAACGTTAAAAGGGCTTGGTGCCGTGAGCCCTTTAGATGAGAACTATTTAGGCATGTTAGGTATGCATGGTACTAAAGCAGCCAATATTTCAGTGCAACGCTGTGACTTACTCATCGCTGTTGGTGCTCGTTTTGATGATAGGGTAACAGGTAAGTTGAATACTTTTGCACCGAACGCCAAAGTGATTCATATCGATATAGACCACGTAGAATTAGACAAATTACGTCAAACACATGTTGCGTTACATGGTGATGCAAAAGTATTACTCCCTGAATTAATGCTTAAAAAATCAATTGCACCTTGGCAGCAGGAAGTTCAGCAACTTAAAAAAGAATTTGGTTGGCGTTATGACCATCCTGGTGAACCTATTTATGCGCCACTGTTATTGAAACAGCTGTCGGATAAAATGAAACCAAATACGGTTGTGACCACCGATGTAGGGCAACACCAAATGTGGTCAGCACAGCATATCACCGTTGATGGCCCTGAAAATTTCTTAACCTCTAGTGGGCTTGGCACCATGGGGTTTGGTATCCCTGCGGCAATTGGTGCACAGGTTGCTAGGCCTGAGGATACTGTAGTCTGTGTATCTGGGGATGGGTCATTTATGATGAATGTCCAAGAGTTGGGAACCATCAAACGTAAGCAACTTCCTGTAAAAATCCTTTTGATCGATAATCAACGCTTAGGCATGGTTCGCCAATGGCAGGAATTGTTTTTTGAGCAGCGTTATAGTGAAACGATTTTGACGGATAACCCTGATTTTGTGGCATTAGCCAGTGCGTTTGGTATTAAAGGCCAACGAATTACTGATAAGTCAGAAGTTAATGCTGCATTAGATGAATTGCTGAATAGCGAAGGTGCCTATTTATTACAGGTATCAATTAATGAACTAGAAAATGTCTGGCCGTTGGTTCCACCTGGGGCTAGTAATGAAAAAATGATGGAGAAACCATTATGATGCAACATCAAATCTCGATATTGGCCCGTTTCCGTCCTGAGGTTTTAGAGCGTATATTAAGGGTCACTCGCCATCGTGGATTTCGTATTAATTCCATGAATATGGGGCAATCAACAGACGGCGACAATGTTAATATTGAACTCACTGTAAGTAGTCAAAGGCCATTAACTCAGCTTTGTGCACAGTTAACTAAGCTTTCAGACATTACAGAAGTTGAAGTACTACAACAAGAATCACGACTATTACGCACACAAAGTGCAATGTAAGGAATATACAAATGACTAAGAAAGCTGACTTTATTTGGTTTAACGGTGAAATGACGCCATGGGCTGATGCAAAGGTTCATGTTATGTCTCATGCTCTGCACTATGGTACATCGGTGTTTGAAGGCGTCCGTTGTTATGACTCACATAAAGGTCCTGTGGTCTTCCGCCACCGTGAGCATATGCAACGTTTGCATGATTCAGCGAAAATTTACCGTATGCCTGTCAGCTATAGCGTTGAAGAGTTAATGGAAGCTTGCCGTGCAACTTTGCGTAAAAATAACTTAGTCAGTGCGTATATTCGTCCACTAGTGTTTATTGGTGATGTTGGTATGGGCGTTAACCCACCAGACGGTTACAAAACCGATGTTATTTTAGCGGCGTTCCCATGGGGGGCGTATTTAGGTGAAGAAGCGTTAGACCAAGGTATTGATGCGATGGTGTCTTCTTGGAACCGTGTTGCACCAAACACCATTCCTACAGGGGCAAAAGCAGGTGGTAACTATTTATCTTCTCTACTAGTTGGTAGCGAAGCTCGTCGTCATGGTTACCAAGAAGGTATTGCATTAGATGTTCATGGGTATTTATCAGAAGGTGCGGGGGAAAATATTTTTGAGGTGAAAGACGGCATCCTGTATACACCTCCGTTCACATCCTCTGCATTACCAGGTATTACACGTGATGCAATTTTAACGTTAGCAAAAGATTTGGGTATTGAAGTTCGTGAGCAAACACTATCACGCGAATCTCTTTATCTTGCTGATGAAGTCTTTATGACAGGCACAGCTGCCGAAATTACGCCAGTACGTAGCGTTGATGGTATCCAAGTCGGCATTGGTCGTTGTGGCCCAATAACCAAGCAAATTCAGCAAGCATTCTTTGGCTTATTTGATGGCACAACAGAAGATAAATGGGGCTGGTTAGATCCAGTAAACCCTTAATAATTAAATTGAAATAGATGTTACAGGCGGACGTTCCCCGCCTGTTTTAAACACGGGAGTTAAAGATATGCCTAAGTACCGTTCAGCAACAACAACTCATGGTCGTAATATGGCTGGGGCTCGTGCATTATGGCGTGCAACAGGCATGACCGATGCTGATTTTGGAAAGCCCATTATTGCTGTTGTTAACTCATTCACACAGTTTGTTCCAGGCCACGTACATTTACGTGATTTAGGCAAATTAGTTGCAGAGCAAATTGAAAATGCAGGTGGTGTTGCGAAAGAGTTTAATACAATCGCAGTTGACGATGGGATTGCCATGGGACATGGCGGAATGTTGTATTCCTTACCTTCCCGTGAATTAATTGCAGACTCGGTTGAATATATGGTAAACGCACACTGTGCGGATGCCATGGTGTGTATTTCAAACTGCGATAAAATCACGCCAGGCATGTTAATGGCGTCATTGCGCCTCAACATTCCGGTTATTTTTGTTTCGGGTGGCCCAATGGAAGCGGGTAAAACTAAGCTTTCAGACCAAATTATCAAGCTCGATTTGGTTGATGCCATGATCCAAGGGGCGAACCCAAATGTGAGCGATGCAGATAGCGAGCAAATAGAACGTTCAGCATGCCCAACGTGTGGCTCTTGCTCAGGAATGTTTACTGCAAACTCAATGAACTGCTTAACTGAGGCACTGGGGTTATCTCAACCAGGAAATGGCTCATTATTAGCGACTCATGCAGACCGCGAAACTTTATTTATCAATGCAGGTAAGCGCATTGTTGAATTAACTAAACGCTATTACGAACAAGATGATGAAAGTGCGTTACCACGCAATATCGCCAATAAATCTGCATTTGAAAATGCGATGACGTTGGATATTGCGATGGGTGGTTCAACTAACACAGTTCTGCATTTGCTTGCGGCGGCTCAGGAAGCCGAAATTGATTTCACCATGGATGATATCGACCGTTTATCACGTAAAGTTCCGCATTTGTGTAAGGTTGCACCGAGTACACAAAAATACCATATGGAAGATGTTCACCGTGCTGGTGGTGTTATTGGTATTTTAGGTGAACTGAGCCGTGCAGGTTTGTTGCAAGAAAACGTAACTAATATTTTAGGGCTAAGCTTCCAAGAAACATTAGCGCAATATGATGTGATGTTAACGAAGGACGAGTCTGTTAAATCGATGTTTTCCGCGGGTCCTGCTGGGATCCGTACGACAAAAGCCTTTTCACAGAATTGCCGCTGGCCATCATTGGATACTGACCGTGAGAATGGGTGTATCCGTAGTATTGAGCATGCGTATAGTTTGGATGGAGGGCTGGCTGTCCTGTCTGGAAATATTGCAGAAGATGGCTGTATTGTTAAAACCGCTGGAGTTGATGAAGGCAGCTTAACATTCCGTGGCCCAGCCAAAGTGTTTGAAAGCCAAGATGACGCAGTAGAAGCCATTCTGGGTGGCAAAGTCGTTGAAGGAGATGTGGTTGTTATTCGCTATGAAGGGCCAAAAGGTGGTCCAGGCATGCAAGAAATGCTTTATCCAACTTCATACCTCAAATCAATGGGATTAGGGAAAAGCTGCGCATTAATAACGGATGGCCGTTTTTCGGGCGGTAGTTCTGGCCTTTCTATCGGTCATATTTCGCCAGAAGCAGCGAGTGGTGGCTTATTAGCATTAGTTCAAGATGGCGATATTATTGATATTGATATTCCAAAAAGAACGATGGTGCTGGATGTGAGTGAAAGCGAATTGAATCAACGCCGTGAAGCTGAATTAGCTCGAGGCGATAAAGCTTACACCCCGCGTAATCGCCAGCGTGAGGTTTCTTTTGCTCTGCGTGCTTACGCTTCTTTGGCGACGAGCGCAGACAAAGGTGCTGTTCGTGACAAGTCGAAATTAGGGGGCTAATTGTGGCTGCAGCAAAACCATTACCGGCTGCCCCAACCGGAGCAGATTACTTAAAAGCGGCGCTAAGTGCGCCGGTTTATGAAGCTGCACAAGTAACGCCTCTTCAACAGATGGATAAAATATCTTCACGCTTGGGCAATACCATTTTAGTAAAGCGCGAAGATAGGCAGCCTGTACATAGCTTTAAGCTCCGTGGTGCTTACGCCATGATTGCGAGTTTAACCGAAGAGCAAAAAAGCAAAGGTGTGGTGACCGCTTCTGCAGGGAACCACGCTCAAGGCGTTGCATTATCGGCAAACCGTGTGGGTGTGAAAGCAAAAATCGTCATGCCAGTCGCAACAGCAGATATCAAAGTGGATGCAGTACGAAGCTTCGGTGGCGAAGCTATTTTACATGGCGCTAATTTTGATGAAGCGAAAGCGAAAGCCATTACAATGGCAGAAGAGGATGGCTACACCTTCGTTCCACCTTTTGATCACCCTTCAGTCATTGCAGGCCAAGCTACGATAGCACTGGAACTACTGCAACAAGATGTTCATTTAGACCGAATTTTTATCCCAGTAGGTGGCGGTGGGTTAATTGCGGGCGTCGCTGTGATTATTAAGCAGTTAATGCCAGAGATTAAAATTATTGGTGTGGAGTCTGAAGATGCCGCCTGTCTAAAAGCGGCATTGGAGGCTGGGCACCCTGTTGATTTACCGCGTGTTGGCTTGTTCGCAGAAGGTGTGGCAGTCAAACGTATTGGCGATGAAACCTTCAGATTGTGTCAGCAATATGTTGATGATGTTATCACTGTTGATAGTGATTCCATTTGTGCAGCATTGAAAGATATTTTTGAAGATGTTCGCGCGATAGCAGAGCCTTCAGGCGCTTTGGCATTGGCTGGATTGAAAAAATATGTACAGCAGCACAACATCAAAGGCGAACGTTTAGCACATATTTTGTCCGGTGCGAATATGAATTTCCACGGGCTGCGTTATGTTTCTGAGCGCTGTGAAATTGGTGAACAACGAGAAGCTTTGCTGGCAGTGACCATTCCTGAGCAAAAAGGGAGTTTCTTACGTTTTTGCCAGTTACTAGGCCATCGAGCCATTACGGAGTTTAACTATCGATATACGGATGCCGATCCTGACCGTGCTTGTATTTTTGTTGGGGTGCGTTTAAGTGGCCGTGATGGCGAGCGCTCGGAGATTATCCAAGAACTTAGAAGTAACGGCTATGAAGTCAATGATTTATCAGATGATGAAATGGCAAAACTTCATGTGCGTTATATGATTGGTGGTCGCCCATCAAAGCCATTAGATGAAAGATTGTATAGCTTTGAATTTCCAGAGTCTCCAGGTGCATTACTGAGATTCTTAGAGACACTTGGGACTCATTGGAATATTACGTTATTTCATTATCGCAGCCATGGTACAGATTATGGGCGAGTGCTGGCGGCGTTTGAACTGGCTGGGCCAGAAGTACGTTTTGATAGGCATCTTGATGCGTTAGGTTATGAATATCATGATGAAACAGGAAACCCGTCTTTCCGTTTTTTCTTAGCGCCGCAAGATAGCCAAAGAACCTTAGATTGAGTTGTCTGGGAGTAATTCCCAAAACGCTTTAATTAATGGTTCACTCAGGCGTTTGCTTAATAGGCAAACGCCGAGTTCAAAAGGTTCTACCATTGAAATATTATCGAGCTGTGAAATACGGCTGCGTACGGGTTCTGGGCTGTTATCAACGACCACACTAGGAATCAAGGCAATACCGCATCCCAAAGCCACCATTGACACAATTGCCTCATGGCCTGATACCGTCGCATAAATGACAGGGTTATTGATATTATGGCGACGGAACCAGAGTTCGATACGTTTACGAGATGGGCCGTGTTCAGGCAGGATAAAGGGGACGGTAGACCAATCAGGTTCCGCTTCTGTTACCATGCTTCGTACAGCACAGGGTAGTGATGGAGCAATCAAAACGAGAGGGATTTCGCCGATTTTTGCAAAACGGACGTTATCAGGTAAGCGCTCGGGTTTCCCAGCGATGCCAAGATCAGCTTCATGAGTTTCCACTTTTTCGACAGCATCCGCTGCGTCCCCTGTCGTGAGTTTAATTTCCACTAATGGGTGTAGCGCACGGAATTTATCTAAAACTTCGGGTAAATGACTATAAGCTGCTGTAACTGAGCAAAAAAGATGTAGTTCCCCACTGAGCGATGGACTTTGCTGGTTGAGAGCATGTTGCAGCTGTTGATATTGCAATAATGTTTGTTGGGCAAATTGCTTAAGGTGTTCCCCTGCTTGGGTCAATTTAACTGAGCGGTTATCTCGCACAAATAGTGGGTGACCAAGCTGTTCTTCGAGACGTTGTATTTGTCGAGACAACGTGGAAGGGCTGACATGCATCGCTTTAGATGTGCGCCCGAAGTGGCAACTTTGTGCTAAATGCAAAAAAAGCTTGAGATCGCGAATGTCCATTTTGCCCTCTAATTAACATAATTAATGGCGTTGCAGATATTGCAACATTGTATTGTTAATATATCAATTTAAGCAATGCGAAACATCGCATATAGTAAATCCATAAACGCTCAAAAATGAGCGACAGGCAGACTGCCTGACATAACGAACACAACAGAACAATGGAGTATGACAATGGCGAATTATTTTAACACATTGAATTTGCGTGAGCAGTTAGCTCAATTAGGCAAGTGCCGTTTTATGCAGCGCGAAGAGTTTGCAGATGAAGCAGGTTTTCTGAAAGGTAAAAAAATCGTCATCGTCGGTTGTGGAGCGCAAGGTTTAAACCAAGGCCTGAATATGCGTGATTCAGGTTTAGATATTGCTTATGCATTACGTGATGAAGCAATTGCAGAGAAACGTGCTTCATGGCGCAAAGCGACAGAAAATGGTTTCAAAGTTGGTACTTATGAAGAACTGATCCCTACCGCTGATTTGGTTATTAACTTAACGCCAGACAAGCAGCACTCAACCGTTGTTCGCGCTGTTCAGCCTATGATGAAACAAGGTGCAGCACTGGGTTATTCACATGGCTTCAACATTGTTGAAGTTGGCGAAGAAATTCGTAAAGATATTACTGTTGTGATGGTAGCGCCAAAATGCCCAGGTACTGAAGTTCGTGAAGAATACAAGCGTGGTTTTGGTGTTCCAACGCTGATTGCAGTACACCCAGAAAATGACCCGAAAGGTGAGGGTATGGCGATTGCCAAAGCGTGGGCAGCAGCGACTGGTGGCCACCGTGCAGGTGTTCTGGAATCTTCGTTTGTTGCAGAAGTTAAGTCTGACCTGATGGGCGAGCAAACTATTCTGTGTGGTATGTTACAAGCAGGCGCACTGTTAAGTTACGACAAAATGGTTGCAGACGGTGTTGAGCCAGGCTACGCAGGAAAATTAATTCAGTTTGGTTGGGAAACTATCACTGAAGCGCTGAAACAGGGCGGTATCACGCTGATGATGGACCGTTTGTCTAACCCTGCAAAAATTCGTGCTTATGCATTATCTGAACAACTGAAAACCATTATGGCGCCATTGTTCCAAAAACATATGGATGACATCATTTCAGGTGAATTTTCTGCAACCATGATGGCAGACTGGGCAAATGATGATAAAAACTTGCTGACATGGCGTGAAGAGACAGGCAAAACAGCATTTGAAAATTACCCTGAATATGAAGGGAAAATCGCAGAACAAGAGTACTTCGACCACGGTGTTTTGTTAGTTGCTATGGTTAAAGCGGGTGTTGAATTAGCGTTCGATACGATGTTAGAAGCGGGTATCTTAGAAGAATCGGCTTACTATGAATCACTGCATGAATTACCACTGATTGCGAACACCATTGCTCGTAAACGTTTATATGAAATGAACGTGGTTATCTCTGATACCGCAGAATATGGTAACTATCTGTTCTCATTCGCAGTTGTGCCAATGCTGAAGGATTTCATGACGAAGTTACAAGCAGGGGATTTAGCGAAACCAGTTGCCGATAATGGCACTGATAACGCACAGTTACGTGATATCAACGAAGCTATCCGTAACCATCCGATTGAGAAGATCGGTAAGATTTTACGGGGTTATATGACGGATATGAAGAAGATTGCGGTCGGCTAACTCATTATCCTTCCCCTTTCACGCTCTAGGGGTGTCAGCTTCTTAAGATTACCCAAGTCACATACTTTAGTATGCTCCTTGGGATAATCTTATTTGCTTCCTACCTAGAACGCGAAATGCTTTGGATAATCACCATGTTTTCTCTTGCAATAGTGTAGAAAAAAGCATTGATGTTATAAAAGAAAAAGAACAAAACCACATTATTCGGATGGATGATGTGGTTTTTTGTTTTTTATAAATAGAGAAGATCGTTGCTCAAGAGTTGGGTCGGTTTCTGCTACAATCTGTAGCGAATTCCTTTTTGAATAACTGAGTGATGTAGAGAAGCCATGCGATTGAATCCTAGCCAACAGCAGGCAGTTGAATTTGTCGATGGCCCGTGCCTTGTATTGGCGGGGGCGGGGTCAGGCAAAACACGTGTTATTACTAATAAAATTGCGCATTTAATTCGCCAATGCGGTTATCAGCCTCGGCAAATTGCAGCGGTGACTTTCACCAATAAAGCGGCGCGGGAAATGAAAGAGCGCGTGGCACAAACCTTGGGTAAAAAAGAAGCGCGTGGTTTGATCATATCCACCTTCCATACATTAGGCTTGGAAATTATTAAGCGTGAATATAAAGCGCTGGGTATTAAAGCCAACTTTTCGCTATTTGACGACCAAGACCAGATGGCATTGTTGAAAGAACTCACTTTTGACTTACTAGAAGAAGATAAAGACTTACTCAAACAATTGATCTCAGCGATCTCTAATTGGAAAAATGATCTTATCTCGCCACAACAAGTTATAGGCCAAGCACGGAGTGAGAAAGAGCATCACTTTGCCGAGTGTTATCGCCGCTATGAACTTCATCTGAAAAGTTGCAATGTGTTGGATTTTGATGACTTAATCAGCAAACCTACCATGTTGTTATATCAAAATGAAGAAGTTCGTGAACGCTGGCAGCAAAAAATTCGCTACTTGCTGGTGGATGAATATCAAGATACCAATACGAGCCAATATCAGTTGGTTAAATTGCTTGTGGGGCAGCGAGCAAGGTTTACGGTTGTGGGTGATGACGACCAGTCAATCTATTCATGGCGTGGCGCAAGGCCACAAAACTTGGTTTTATTGAATCAGGACTTTCCTAAGTTAAATGTCATTAAGCTTGAGCAAAATTACCGTTCATCTGAACGAATTTTAAAGGCTGCAAATATTTTAATTGCCAATAACCCTCATGTATTTGAAAAAAAATTATTTTCTGAATTGGGATATGGAGCGCCACTTCGGGTTCTTACGGCAAACAATGAAGACCATGAAGCCGAAAGAGTGATTGGGGAGCTTATTGCACACCATTTTATTAATAAGACGGAATATAAAGATTACGCCATTTTGTATCGCGGTAACCATCAATCGCGTATTTTTGAAAAAATGTTGATGCAAAATCGTATTCCGTATCGCATTTCGGGGGGGACTTCGTTTTTCTCCCGCCCTGAAATTAAAGACTTATTAGCCTATTTGCGAGTATTAACTAACCCTGAAGATGACAGTGCTTTTTTACGCATAGTAAATACTCCACGTCGAGAGATTGGTCCCAAAACTATCCAAAAACTTGGGGAATGGGCAAACCAACGAGGGAAAAGCTTATATCAAGCCAGCTTTGATCTAGGGCTTGAACAAATTTTAAAAGGTAAAGGATTAGAAGCATTACAGCGTTTCACTCATTGGATGGACAGTATTGTTAGAACGTCGGAACGCGAACCTTTAATTGCGGTGCGTGATTTACTGCGCGAAATGGATTATGAAAGCTGGTTATATGAAACGTCGACCAGTACTAAAGCTGCTGAAATGCGAATGAAAAACGTCAACCAATTGTTCACATGGATGAGTGAAATGGTGGAAGGTGATGATCTCAATGACCCAATGACATTGAGCCAAGTGGTTACACGCTTTACGCTGCGCGATATGATGGAGCGTGGTGAGGATGATGAAGAATCAGACCAAGTTCAACTCATGACGTTGCATGCGTCTAAGGGCCTTGAATTTCCTTATGTTTTTTTGGTCGGTATGGAAGAAGGGCTGCTGCCACATCAAAGCAGTATTGATGAAAATAATATTGATGAAGAACGCCGTTTAGCTTATGTAGGGATCACAAGAGCGCAAAGAGAGTTATTCTTTTCTCATTGTCGTGAGCGTCGTCAATATGGTGAATTGATCCGTCCCGAATTAAGCCGTTTTCTCCTTGAATTGCCACAAGATGATTTACAATGGGAGCAACAGCGTAAAGTGGTTAGTGCGCAGGAGCGTATGCAGAAAGGGCAATCAGCTTTAGCCGATATTAAAGCACGTTTAGGGTTAAATAAAAAAAGTGAGTAACCACAACTAATTGAATTTCCACACTAGAGTAGGCCTAGTGTGGAATATATTATCAATTTGAACTATTACGTTCTTCCAACTCTAAAACCCAATTCACATAGCCCTGCCATTGAACTTCTTGCTGTAAATTTTCCGCTCGTAGAGGGTGATCAGATAACCAACGATAAGGCAGTGTAATGGTTAACCTCTGTGCATTCACATTAAGTCTTAGTGCAGGCAAGGTGTCATCCCGTCTGCGGCTCGCAAAAATAATGGCGAGGCGGAGTAAACGACATAAATCATATGCATGCTGTATGGGTAGCGCATTTTGTTGGCTTAATGGTGTTAAATCGACAGGGCCTTGCTGATTTTTCAATAATGCAGCAAGTAACCGTTTTTGAGCTGGAGTGAAGCCTGGTAAATCAAGGTGTGTTATGAGATAGCTCGCGTGCTCGGGGCCTTTACGGAAATCAACACTTAAGCCGATTTCATGTAAGGCGCATGCACTTGATAGTAAATCACGACAGCGTGTATCTAAGCCCCAATCTTTCGCGACTTGTAAATAAAAATATTCTGCAAGTTGACGGACTCGGCCAGCTTGTTCGATATCGACTTGGAAGCGCCGTTGAATATTGCGAACGGTACGAGCGCGAATATCCTGCTCAATAGGAAGCTGTAACATACCATAGACAAGCCCTTCACGAAGTGCTCCGCCAGCAAGTGTCATGTTATCAATGTCTAATGCTTCAAAGATAGCAATCAAAATAGACAAGCCGCTTGGAAAAACAAGAGCACGTTCGAAGGTTAAGCCGTCAATTTCAAGCTCTTCAAGTTTTTGGCACTGAATGGCTTTGCGCTTAAGCTGTTGTAACTTAGAAAGGGTGATCAGTTCATCCATGCCTTGGGCAATCATGATTTCCTGAATGGCTTGTACAGTACCGGATGCTCCAACACATATTTTCCACCCATGTGTCTTGAGTGACTCTGCAATAGGGGCGATGACATTATGTGCAGCGGCTTGAGCCGCTGAGAAGTTTTCTTCGGTTAAACTTCTATCGCCAAAGTAGCGTTCAAGCCAAGTCACACAACCCATTTCAAGACTATAGAGTTGCTCCGCTTTTGCGCCAGTACCTGTAACAAGTTCAGTACTTCCCCCACCAATATCAACCACTAAGCGTTGATCTGGCCCACCAGTTGTATGTGCAACACCTTGATAAATTAAGCGAGCTTCTTCTTCCCCTTGAATAACTTTTACAGGGTTTCCTAAAATTTGACTGGCTTTTTCGATGAAAACATCGGCATTTTTAGCTAAACGCAAAGTCGCAGTCGCGACAACACGAATTTGTGTATTCGGAATATCTTGTAAGTGTTCCGAAAACAGGCGTAAACATTGCCAGCCTCGCTCCATTGCTTGCTCAGAAAGCAGGTTGTTGTTATCTAATCCTGCAGCAAGACGAACTTTGCGTTTAACCCTAGAGATCACCTGAATGCTACCAGCGGTTTCACGTACGACTAGCATATGAAAACTGTTTGAGCCTAAATCGATGGCGGCATAAAGAGAAGAAGATTTCAGCATATCGTTTTTACTCAGCCTGGACGTTTATGGTTGTTACGTGGGCCATTGTGGCGACGCTGCGAATTTGAATTACGGTGCTGGCCTCCAGGACGTGGGCGATGACGGCGTTTTGGTGCCGGTAAATCGCTCAATAATGCATCACTGTTATACTTACTAACAGGGATTGAGTGTTGAATATATTCTTCAATAGCAGGCAGGTTAAGTGAATATTCTTCACAGGCTAAGCTAATTGAGTTTCCACTTTCACCAGCACGACCAGTACGACCAATACGGTGTACGTAATCTTCACAGTCATCAGGTAAGTCGTAATTAAATACATGAGTGACTGATGGAATATGTAAACCACGAGCTGCAACATCAGTTGCCACTAAAATATCTAAATGGCCTTGTGTGAATTGCTCTAATATACGCAGTCGTTTTTTTTGTGCGACATCGCCGGTCAACAAACCTACACGATGACCATCAGCAGCTAAATGCGCCCAAATATCATCACAACGGTGTTTTGTATTGGCGAAAATAATACAACGCTCTGGCCACTCTTCTTCAAGAAGCGTTTGGAGTAAGCGCATTTTTTCTTCATTAGAAGGGTAAAATAACTCTTCTTTGATACGGTGACCTGTTTTTTGTAAAGGTTCGACCTCAACATATTCAGGGTTATTCATTTGCTCGAAAGCTAATTCTCTTACTCGGTAAGATAAAGTTGCAGAAAACAGTAAATTAAGCCTTTCTGCAGCACCTGGCATACGACGGAAAATCCAGCGAATATCTTTAATAAAACCAAGGTCATACATGCGGTCGGCTTCATCAAGTACCACAACTTGAACTGCACTTAAGTCGACATGGCCTTGTTTCGCGTAGTCGATTAAACGGCCTGTTGTACCAATAAGGATATCAACACCGTTTTGTAAAACCTTAAGCTGCTCATCATAGCCGTCACCACCGTAGGCTAGCCCCATTTTCAGGCCAGTATACTCAGCTAGCTCTTTAGCATCCGAATAAATTTGTACCGCAAGTTCGCGTGTCGGTGCCATAATCAGCGCACGAGGCTGATTCGCTTTTTTACCCTCAATAGCGGGGTGAGTTAATAAATAATGGAATGTAGACGTTAAAAAAGCTAACGTTTTACCTGTACCAGTTTGCGCTTGACCCGCCACGTCTTTGCCTTCGACAGTAAAAGGCAAGGTGGACGCCTGTATAGGCGTGCAAAAATTGAAGCCTTTTTTATTCAGAGCTTCAATGACTTTAGGGTGCAATGCGAAGTCGGAAAACTTCTTTTCTGTCAAGTGTGCTTTACTCATAGTATGTTAGAATATCAGTTAACGGTTGGTTTACGAAAGTGTATCTTTTGAAATAAAGCATACTGCTGCCAATAATGTTACACTAAGTCTGCAAAAGATGATCCTTTGGAGTACAACATGAGCGATAAAATTATACATATAACTGATGCAAGTTTTGCAACTGAAGTTCTGAATGCAAGTTCACCTGTTCTCGTCGATTTTTGGGCAGCATGGTGTGGTCCTTGTAAAATGATCGCGCCTATTCTTGATGAAGTTGCTGAAGAATATACAGGCAAACTGACCATCGCAAAACTGAATATTGATGAAAACCCTGCTACCGCTCCAAAATATGGAATTCGTGGTATCCCGACCTTGCTTTTATTCAAAAATGGTGAAGTCGCAGCAACGAAAGTTGGGGCATTATCAAAAACGCAACTGAAAGAATTTTTAGACGAAAATCTGTAAGTTATCGTTATATGTAAGCTAAAACGTTTGGCGGTATATCTATTTTATCTAGAGAGCCGCTAGACGTCTTCACTTAAGCATGATAAGTTATCGTCATTCCTCGTATAGCACCCATATGAATTACCTTGTATTCCATTGCTCTTATCTTACATATCTAGCTTGTTAGTTCAGTATTGTGATGATTGTTATTGATCAAAAAACTGATGGCGTAATGATTTTAAATATGAAAATTGAAAGTTTAGACATTGAGTTATAGCAGTATTCAATATCTTCGGTTTCAATGCATCTCTCATATGAATTAAAGATAGCGCATAAGCGAACGCAATGAAATTCAATATTTTTATATCATAGGGATATAAAAACGAAGTGGGACAAGGTTAGTCTTTAGCAATTATGTGTTTTTTAATGCTAATCTGACATTAAATTTGCGATATTGGGATGGATGTTGTCCTAAATGTACAAAAAACTATTGCTAATATTGTGTGTGTTTCTAATAATATGTCACACATCATCAAGATGAGTTGCAGTCAAATGTTAGAGCAATCTTAGTAATGGCTAGCACAAGATTTTTTTGCATTGTTGTTTGCTTTTGGTAAAAATTAGTGAGCAACAGGGCAGTATAAAGTTAAACTGGCACTTAATAGTAAGCTGCCGTCAATTTACGTTCATAGTTCGAGAATTACCCCGAGTTAAAGAACCCACCATTATGAATCTTACCGAATTAAAAAATACGCCAGTATCAGAATTGATTACGTTAGGCGAAAACATGGGGCTAGAGAACTTAGCCCGTATGAGAAAGCAGGATATTATTTTCTCTATTTTGAAGCAGCATGCGAAAAGTGGCGAAGATATTTTCGGCGATGGCGTACTGGAAATATTGCAGGATGGATTTGGTTTCCTCCGTTCAGCAGACAGTTCTTACCTCGCAGGTCCTGATGATATCTACGTTTCTCCTAGCCAAATCCGCCGTTTTAACCTACGTACAGGTGACACAATTTCAGGAAAAATTCGTCCTCCTAAAGAAGGTGAACGTTATTTTGCCCTCCTGAAAGTCAACGAAGTTAATTACGACAAACCTGAAAATGCCCGCAGTAAAATTCTTTTCGAAAACCTCACTCCATTACATGCAAACCGTCGTCTGCGCATGGAACGTGGTAATGGTTCAACTGAAGATTTAACTGCTCGTGTACTAGACTTAGCGGCTCCAATCGGTCGTGGTCAACGTGGTCTGATTGTGGCTCCACCGAAAGCCGGTAAAACAATGTTACTGCAAAATATTGCAGCGAATATTGCACACAATTACCCTGATTGCGTTCTGATGGTTCTGTTGATCGATGAACGTCCTGAGGAAGTGACAGAAATGCAGCGTTTGGTTAAAGGTGAAGTTATTGCTTCAACTTTCGATGAGCCTGCAGCACGTCACGTCCAAGTCGCTGAAATGGTGATTGAAAAAGCGAAACGTCTAGTTGAACATAAAAAAGACGTTATCATTTTACTCGACTCTATTACGCGACTAGCTCGTGCATATAACACCGTTGTACCTTCCTCTGGGAAAGTATTAACCGGTGGTGTGGATGCTAACGCATTACACCGTCCAAAACGTTTCTTCGGTGCTGCTCGTAATGTTGAAGAAGGTGGAAGCCTGACAATCATTGCAACTGCACTGGTTGATACTGGTTCTAAGATGGATGAAGTTATTTACGAAGAGTTTAAAGGTACAGGTAACATGGAACTGCACCTATCTCGTAAGATTGCAGAAAAACGTGTTTTCCCTGCAATAGACTACAACCGTTCAGGTACGCGTAAAGAAGAGTTACTTACATCGCAAGATGAGTTACAAAAAATGTGGATCCTACGTAAGATTATTCACCCAATGGGCGAAATCGATGCGATGGAGTTCCTCATCAGTAAGTTAGCGATGACAAAAACCAACGAAGAGTTCTTTGATTTTATGAAAAGAGCTTAGTCAATAAGTTTATTTACTTGTCAATGTTTTTAAGACCACTTCCTAATTGAAGTGGTCTTTTTTTATAACCTATACTTAAAAAGGATACTTAAATTTTCTCTTTAGAAAGCCTTGTGATACAGGTTACAGATGATGAGAATGTTATATTGGCATGAATATTGCTTATTTTTAAGTGACACTCAGAAGTATTGATGTGTAATTTAAATAGAATAATGAGAGAGTGAACCAGTGGATAGAGCACATTTTTTTACTAATCTTCTTTACGTGTTTTTATTTGCGTTTTGTATGATTTTTATTGCTCGACTAATAACTGCCAAAATTGGCTTAGTAGATAAACCTAATTTTAGAAAAAAACATGAAGGCCTAGTACCACTTGTCGGTGGAATATCAATTTATATTGGAATATGTTTTGCTTTTTCTATTACGAGTGAATACATCCCACATAAATGGTTATATTTGCTATGTGCAGGTATTCTTGTATTAGTCGGTGCTCTTGATGACCGATTTGATATAAGTGTAAAGCTAAGGGCATTTGTGCAAGCTTTTGTTGCGATGTTAATGATGACCGTGGCTGGGCTTAAGTTAGATTCTCTAGGGCATGCGTTTGGGCCATGGGAATTAGTATTAGGGCCTTTTTCTTATATAGTGACGCTATTTGCAGTATGGACGGCGATCAACTCTTTCAATATGATTGATGGCATAGATGGCTTGCTTGGTGGAGTTGCTTGTGTTGGGTTTGGTGCATTAGGATTTTTATTATACTTAAATGGCAATATGGCGTTATCATATTGGTGTTTTGCTTTTATTGTAGTGATTATTCCTTACTTAATTTTAAATCTTGAACTGCTAGGCCGTCGTTTTAAAGTCTTCATGGGAGATGCGGGAAGTACGCTGATTGGGTTCACTATTATTTGGATCCTTGTGGCTTCGACCCAAGAAGAAGTACATCCGATTAACCCAGTTACCGCTTTATGGATTATTGCGATCCCGCTAATGGACATGGTTGCCATTATGTATCGTCGAATTCGTAAAGGGATGAGCCCATTTTCACCCGATCGCCAGCACATTCATCATTTAATTATGCGTTCTGGTTTTACACCAAAAGGGGCATTTGTACTGATTACACTATCAGCGGCCGCTTTAGCATGTGTCGGTATTATTGGTGAACACTTAACATTTGTACCTGAATGGGTAATGTTGGCATTATTTTTGCTTGTATTTATGATGTATGGTTACTGCATCAAACGAGCTTGGAAAGTCGCCCGTTTTATTAAGCGAGTGAGACGTAGAGCACGTAGAGGAGCAGTACGGTAACGACAAAACGAAAATAGAGGTTCTGTGCAGTGAATAACTCAGAAACACAACCGAGTCAGCATCAATCGCCAATAGAGCCGGAATTGGATATCCGTGGTTTATGTCGCTCACTGTGGCAAGGTAAAATTTGGATCGTTGCATTTGCCGTTATTTTTGCAGCAATTGCCTTGGGAGCGTCCTATTTTATGCAGCCGAAGTGGAGTGCGACAGCAATTACGGATTTACCAACCGTCAATAATCTGGGAAGTTACTATTCTCAGCAGCAATTTCTGCGCAACCTCGATTCCCGTATTAATACTACGGGGCAAGAAGGGCAATTACCGACAATTGCAAAAGAAGCTTATCAAGAATTCACAAAGCAGCTTGGCTCTTATGATACACGTCGTCAATTTTGGCTAAATACGGATTACTATAAGCAGCGCTTAGAGAATGATCCTAAAGCAGATGCCGCATTATTGGATGAGCTCATTAATGATATTGAGTTTACGCCAGCAGATGAAGTCAAAAATTTAACCGATAGCATTAAGTTAGTGGCGGAAACTTCCGCAGATGCGAACCAGTTGCTGCGTCAATACACTCAGTTTGCTAACCAACGTGCCACAACGAATCTAAATGATGAAATTAAAGGCACTTGGGCAACGAAAATGCAATCCATGAAGGCATTAGTTAAACGTGAAGATATGGTGGCCAAGGCCGCTTATGAGCGACGTTTGAATGCACTGGAACAAGCATTAAAAGTTGCAGAAAAACAAGGTATTGTACGTAACCAAAGCGCAACACCTGTGGATGAAATCCCAGATTCAAAAATGTTTATGCTAGGTGCCCCTTTATTACAAGCACAAATTGAAACATTGAAAGCAACCGGCCCCGATCACGACAGTGATTACGACCAAAATATTGCCATGTTATCAACATTGAGCGTCGGGCCTACCCTCCAAGATAATTTTCAAGCATATCGCTATTTACGTACTCCTGAAGAGCCCGTTAAACGCGATAGTCCTCGTCGAGCCTTTATGATGGTTCTATGGGGAGCCATAGGGATGTTAGTAGGTGCCGGAGTGGTACTTGCTCGCCGCCGCCCATCTTGATTTTGGGATAAGCCACTGGCGAATTTTCCAGTGGCATATAAAGTTATTAAGATTATACAAAGCAGCTCACTGCGAAAGATAAATATAAGAGAGTCACTGTGAAAGTATTGACTGTATTCGGCACACGACCTGAAGCTATTAAAATGGCACCACTGGTTCATGCATTGGCTGAAGATACAGACTTTGAAGCTAAAGTTTGTGTTACGGCACAGCATCGTGAAATGCTAGATCAAGTACTGAAACTGTTTGAGATCATTCCAGATTACGATCTCAATATTATGAAGCCAGGGCAAGATTTAACTGATATCACTTGTCGTATTCTTGAAGGGTTGAAAAGCGTTTTTGCTGATTTTCAACCGGATGTTGTTCTTGTTCATGGCGACACAGCTACAACGATGGCAACTAGCCTTGCGGCATTTTACCATCGTATACCAGTAGGGCATGTTGAAGCGGGATTACGTACAGGAAACCTGTATTCTCCATGGCCTGAAGAGGCAAACCGTAAGATTGCTGGCCATTTAGCGATGTATCACTTCGCGCCAACTGAAAATTCACGCCAAAATTTGTTAAAAGAATCTATTCCTGACAGCCATATTTTTGTCACCGGTAATAGCGTAATTGATGCGTTATTGTGGGTACGTGATAAAGTCATGAGCGACCAGCATATGATGGAGAAATTGGCTGCAAATTACCCATTTATCGACCCAAATAAAAAAATGATTTTAGTCACGGGCCATCGTCGAGAAAGTTTTGGTGGTGGCTTTGAACGTATTTGTCACGCTTTAGCAGAAATTGCACAAGCGCATCCCGATGTGCAAGTCGTATATCCAGTTCACTTAAATCCAAATGTGAGTGAGCCTGTTAAACGTATACTGCATGATATTGATAATATTATTTTAATTAGCCCTCAAGACTACCTACCGTTTGTTTATTTGATGAACCATGCTTATTTAATTCTAACAGACTCAGGTGGTATTCAAGAGGAAGCGCCTTCTCTTGGTAAGCCTGTTTTGGTGATGAGAGATACCACAGAACGACCAGAAGCTGTTGATGCAGGTACTGTTCGTCTTGTGGGAACAGATACACAAAAAATTGTGAAAGAAGTTAATCGGTTACTGACAGATGACGCGGAGTATCACGAAATGAGCCGCGCACATAACCCTTATGGGGATGGTCATGCATGTCAGCGTATTCTTGCAGCATTGAAAAGTAATCAGGTGAAATTATGAGTTTTGAAACTATTTCTGTTATTGGCCTTGGTTATATTGGTTTACCAACAGCAGCAGCCTTTGCATCACGTAAAAAACAAGTGGTTGGTGTCGATGTTAACCAACATGCCGTTGATACTATTAACCAGGGTAAAATCCACATCGTGGAGCCAGAACTGGATATCGTGGTCAAAAAGGCGGTTGAAGAAGGCCATCTGAAAGCTTTTACTAAGCCGCAACCTGCAGATGCTTATCTGATTGCTGTGCCTACGCCATTTAAAGGCGAGCACGAACCTGACCTCGCGTATGTACGTGCTGCAGCTGAGTCTGTTGCTCCGGTGCTGAAGAAAGGGGATTTAGTCATCCTTGAGTCTACATCGCCAGTAGGAACAACAGAGCAAATGGCAGAGTGGATGGCAGCTGCTCGCCCTGATTTAACCTTCCCTCATCAAGCAGGGGAAGAAGCCGATATCGATGTAGCGTACTGCCCTGAGCGTGTGTTACCAGGTCAAGTGATGGTCGAATTAATTAAAAATGACCGCGTTGTTGGTGGTATGACGCCAAAATCCTCTCTGCGTGCAAGTGAGCTATACAATATTTTCCTTGAAGGTGAGTGTGTAATTACTAACTCAAGAACTGCGGAAATGTGTAAGTTAACGGAAAATAGCTTCCGTGATGTGAATATTGCTTTTGCGAATGAATTATCATTAATTTGTGCGGAACAAGACATCAATGTGTGGGAGTTAATCAGCCTCGCGAATCGTCATCCACGCGTTAATATTTTGCAACCAGGCCCAGGTGTTGGTGGGCACTGCATCGCGGTTGATCCATGGTTTATCGTTGCGCAAAATCCAAAACAATCACGTCTTATTCATACCGCTCGTTTAGTCAATGATGGCAAACCAATTTGGGTTGTTGACCAAGTGAAAGCGGCAGTGGCTGATTGCTTAGTGGAAACCGGTAAAAAAGCCAGTGAAGTGACCATTGCCTGTTTCGGCCTGTCATTTAAACCAAATATTGATGATTTACGTGAAAGCCCAGCAATGCACATCACCAAAATGGTAGCGAACTGGAACCCAGGTAAAACGTATGCGGTTGAGCCACACATTGATGAATTACCGACCTCTTTAAAAGGCATTTCTGAGCTAGTTTCGATTGAAAAAGCCGTTAATGAAGCGGATGTGATCTTAATGTTAGTTGACCACAATATGTTCAAAGGCATCCAAGGCTCTGCGATCCCACAAAAATGGGTTGTGGATACAAAAGGAGTATGGCGTTGAAACGCATTTTAATCACTGGAGGCGCCGGGTTTATCGGCTCTGCTGTTGTTCGTCATATTATTGAAAACACTGACGACAGCGCAGTGGTTCTGGATTGCTTAACCTATGCAGGTAACTTAGAGTCCCTTGCAACGGTTGCGAATGACCCGCGCTATGCTTTTGAGCAGGTGAATATTTGTGATAGAGCTGCATTAGATGCCGTTTTTGAAAAATATCAACCCGATGCTGTGATGCATTTAGCGGCAGAAAGCCATGTTGACCGTTCAATTGATGGCCCTGCGGCATTTATCGAAACCAACATTGTGGGAACTTACACATTGTTAGAGGCGGCGCGCCATTACTGGTCTGCGCTGAATGATGAGAAAAAAGCGGCTTTCCGTTTTCATCATATTTCGACAGATGAAGTTTATGGCGACCTCGAGGGGCCTGATGGTTTCTTCACAGAAACCACGCCTTATGCGCCAAGTAGCCCTTATTCCGCATCGAAAGCATCGAGCGATCACTTGGTTCGTGCATGGCAAAGGACCTATGGTCTGCCGACGATGATCACCAATTGTTCAAATAACTACGGGCCGTATCATTTCCCAGAGAAATTGATCCCCTTAATTATTTTGAATGCTTTAGCGGGTAAGCCTCTGCCTGTTTATGGGAAAGGTGAGCAAATTCGTGACTGGCTGTTTGTTGAAGACCATGCACGAGCACTGCATTTAGTTGCGACAACAGCGCAACCTGGCACCACCTATAATATTGGTGGTCATAATGAGCGTCGTAATATTGACGTTGTAGAAACGATTTGTGAGCTGCTTGAAGAGCTGCATCCGCAGAAGCCACAAGGTGTGGCGCACTACCGTGACTTAATCACGTTTGTGAAAGACAGACCGGGTCACGATATGCGTTATGCCATTGATGCCGCGAAAATTGAGCGCGAATTGGGGTGGACGCCACAAGAAACCTTCGAATCAGGTATCCGCAAAACGGTGCAGTGGTATTTGAACAATGAAACGTGGTGGCGCCGCGTACAAGACGGTTCCTATGCGGGCGAACGTCTAGGTCTAGGAAATTAGGTGACAGTATGAAAGGTATTATATTAGCTGGAGGGTCGGGGACGCGTTTGCATCCTATCACTCGCGGTATTTCTAAACAGTTATTGCCTATCTACGATAAGCCGATGATTTACTATCCGCTTTCAGTCCTGATGTTGGCGGGAGTCCGTGAGATTTTAATTATCTCTACCCCTGACGACTTGCCGATGTTTAAGCGTTTATTAGGGGATGGTAATGAGTTTGGGATTGAGCTGAGCTATGCAGAACAGCCATCACCAGACGGCCTTGCGCAAGCGTTTATCATTGGTGAAGAGTTCATTAACGGTGATTCGTGCTGTTTAGTATTGGGCGACAATATCTTTTTCGGCCATTCATTTAGCCCAAAATTAAAATCTGTTGCTAAACGAGTAAATGGCGCAACGGTTTTTGGTTACCAAGTGATGGATCCTGAGCGTTTTGGTGTCGTGGAATTTGACGATAATTTTAAAGCACTGTCGATTGAAGAAAAGCCGGTTAAACCTAAATCGAATTGGGCGGTGACAGGGCTGTATTTCTATGACTCACAAGTAGTTGAATTTGCAAAACAAGTTAAGCCTTCTGAACGAGGTGAGTTAGAAATCACGTCAATTAACCAAATGTACTTAGAACGTGGCGAATTAAACGTTGAATTGCTCGGTCGTGGTTTTGCTTGGTTAGATACAGGTACCCACGATAGCCTCATTGAGGCAGGTACTTTTGTACAAACCGTTGAAAAGCGCCAAGGCTTCAAAGTTGCTTGTTTAGAAGAAATAGCATGGCGTAACGGCTGGCTGACAGACGAGCAAGTCGCTTTTTCAGCACAACAGCTGAAAAAAACAGGTTATGGGCAATACTTAGAGGATTTATTACGTGTCCGTCCGCGCCAGTATTGAGAGCCTGCCATGGGAGAGCGAATTTTTTCATCGCTCAACGGCAAAGTTGAATTTTACGGGGGATAATCTCGAACCCCTCCTTGCTTATCAAATAAATGAATACGATATCGTGCAAGCAAAAGTCGCCGCGTCTGAAACGCAGCTGATTGATGATTTGGCTGGTATGGGTTTTTCATTTGTTGAAGGTGAAATCGATTTCGCTCTTACTATTGGCACAGAAAATGCTTATTTAAAGGCAGGTTTAACAGCGGAAGATCACATTGTTGTCGCACAAGTGGATGATATTCCTACTTTACGGCAAGCCGCTGAGTCTGTCTTTAGCAAAAGCCGCTTTAGAGCACCTTGGTATCGTGATGGTGATAGCGGTCAGTTTTATGCGTTGTGGATAGAAAAATCAGTACTTGGTACGTTTGATCACACTTGTTTACTAGTTAAAGACGCGTCTGGTGCGATATTGGGCTTTGTGAGTTTACGGCATCTTGATGCAGAAACAGCACGGGTTGGCCTACTAGCGAAAATGCCAGAAGCGAAGGGGCAAGGTGTAGGGCGTAAGTTGATGTCTGCAGCATTTAATTGGTGTGTGGAACACCAAAAAACACAGTTAAATGTGGCCACGCAAATCAGTAATGTTGCGGCATTAAATCTTTATTCACGTAGCGGTGCAGCAATTGCCAGTACCGCTTATTGGTTATACAGGGGACAACATGATTCCATTTAATAAACCACCAGTTGTAGGTACTGAATTAGAGTATATGAGACAAGCCATGGAAAGTGGCAAACTGTGTGGTGACGGTGGCTTCACGAAACGTTGTGAAGAATGGATGGAAAAACGGTTTAATTGCCCGAAAGTGCAGTTAACGCCATCTTGTACGGCCTCATTAGAAATGGCGGCGATCCTGATTGATACTAAGCCGGGTGATGAAATCATCATGCCAAGCTTTACTTTTGTATCAACCTCTAACGCATTTGTATTACGTGGCGCTAAAATCGTGTTTGTTGATATCCGTCCGGATACCATGAATATCGATGAAACTAAAATTGAAGCCGCAATCACTGAACGTACGCGTGCTATCGTTCCAGTCCACTATGCAGGTGTTGCTTGCGAGATGGACACCATTATGGCTATTGCGAAAAAACACAATTTATTCGTGATTGAAGATGCGGCACAAGGTGTGATGTCGACGTATAAAGGCAAAGCACTGGGGACTATCGGCCACATTGGCTGTTATAGCTTCCATGAAACTAAAAACTATTCTTCAGGCGGTGAAGGTGGGGCAACGCTTATCAATGATAAAGACTTGATTAGCCGTGCTGAAGTGATCCGTGAAAAAGGAACGAACCGTAGCCAATTTTTCCGTGGTCAAGTCGATAAATACACATGGCGTGATATCGGCTCAAGCTACTTGTTGTCTGATTTGCAAGCGGCTTACTTATGGGCACAGTTAGAAGAAGCCGACAAAATTAATGAGCGCCGTTTACTACTATGGAAACGGTATGATGAAGCGTTGCAGCCATTGGTTGATGCGGGACGTTTAGTCCTAGCAACTGTGCCAGAAGGCTTAAAACATAATGCCCATATGTTCTACATCAAACTTAAAGATATCGAAGAGCGTACCGAATTCAATGATTACATGAAATCTCATGGCATTTTGACGGTATTCCACTACGTTGCATTACACACTAGCCCGGCAGGTATTGAGTTTGGCCGTTTCCATGGTGAAGATAAATATACAACATCAGAAAGTGATCGCTTAGTGCGTTTACCGATGTTCTACAACATGACTGATGACGAACAGCAGACGGTCATTGAGCGAATCAAAGCGTTCTTTGCCTAATGTCTCTTGCTAAAGCATCGGTTTGGACTGCTGGCTCTACCCTGATTAAAATCGGGGTAGGCCTGTTAATCGTTAAGTTGTTTGCAGTCTCATTTGGGCCCAGCGGTGTGGGGCTGGCGGGTAACTTCCGCCAATTGATTACTGTACTAGGGGTGTTATCTGGTGCAGGGGTTTTCAATGGTGTCACAAAATATGTTGCAGAGCACCACCAAGACCCACAAAAATTACGTGCGGTTCTGGGAACTTCATCGACGATTATTCTAGGATTTTCAGCGCTACTTGCGCTTATCTTTTTACTTTGCAGTGCGCCAATTAGCGTGGCGTTATTTGATAGTGAAAAATACAGCTCAGTTATTCAAATAGTCGCCTTAATTCAAATGGGTATCGCGTATGCGAACTATTTTCTGGCTATTTTGAAGGGCTACCGAGACGCATCAGCAAACGCATTAGCCATTATTTTGGGTAGCGTAATTGGTGTAATTGCTTATTATTTATGCTATCTAGTGGGCGGGTATGAAGGTGCACTAGCGGGGTTAGCATTAGTCCCTGCACTTGTGGTATTGCCTGCGGCTGGGATGATAATTAAACGCAAGCAGTTTGCGTTATCGTCATTGAAGCCAGCATGGGACAAAGCGATTGCGACTAATTTAGGCAAATTTACGGTCATGGCGATGCTAACGGCAGTCACACTGCCAGTCGCTTATATCATGATGCGAAACTTACTTGCCCAAACCTATAGCTGGGATGAAGTGGGGTTATGGACCGGTGTGACCACCATTTCAGATGCCTATTTGCAGTTTATTACCGCGACATTTTCAGTGTATTTATTGCCGACGTTATCGCGTTTGCAGCATAAAAATGAAATCACAGCAGAAATTGTTAAAGCATTGAAGTTTGTTTTACCTGCTGTTGCCGTTGTGAGTTTTACAGTTTGGTTACTACGTGATTTCGCGATTTGGTTGCTGTTCTCAAAAGAATTTACAGGGATGAGAGACCTGTTTGCATGGCAGCTAGTCGGTGATGTATTGAAAGTGGGGGCGTACGTATTTGGCTATTTGGTCATTGCCAAAGCCGCATTGCGTTTTTATGTCCTCACTGAAGTGAGTCAATTTTTATTATTAACGGGCTTTGCCCATTGGCTTATCCCTGAACATGGTGCAGTAGGTGCAACTCAGGCTTATATGGCCACTTATATTGTCTATTTTACCTTATGTTGTTGCGTATTTTTGATTTACCGTAGGCGAGCATGACAACCTTAATACATGTACTGGGATCGAATCTCCCACACCACAACCAGACGGTACTGACGTTTTTTAATGACGTCATTTGCCAAGAAATGGCTTCGTCATCAACGCCGCATTTTATGGTGGTAAGCGATGATGCGCAGCTTGCTGACGTTTATCCTCAGCTAAAAATAGATGTTTTTGCGAATAAACAGGCCATTGCTAATAGTGTTATACAGCGTGCCAAGGCAGACCGCCGTACTCGCTTTTTCTTTCATGGGCAATTCAACGCCCCTATTTGGTTAGCGCTATTATTTGGTCAAATCAAATCCCATCAGTTTTGGTGGCATATATGGGGAGCTGACCTCTATGAAGAATCTAGCTCTCTAAAATTTAAGTTATTCTATATTTTGCGTCGTTTAGCGCAGAAAAAAGTAGGGCATGTGTGTGCAACACGTGGGGATTTGTGCTATTTCCACCAGTCGAACCCTAAAGTGCCTGCCACTGTGTTGTATTTTCCAACACGAATGGACCCCGCATTGACAATTAGCGAGCCTAAGGCACGTGAAGGCTCTCAACTGACTATTTTGTTGGGTAACTCAGGTGACCGTTCTAATCGTCATGTAGAGGCGCTGAGTGCGATTAAACAGCAATTTGGTGATGAGGTTAAGGTTATTGTCCCAATGGGTTATCCTGCAAATAACCAAGGCTATATTGAACAAGTCGAACAGGCTGCAAATAGTGAGTTTACTTCAGGGCAAGTAGAAATTCTGAAAGAGCGCATGGAGTTTAGCGAGTACCTTAATTTGCTCAAATCCTGTGATCTTGGCTATTTTATTTTTAATCGCCAGCAAGGTGTTGGTACGGTTTGTTTGTTAATCCAATTTGGTATTCCATTTGTGATCAGTCGTCAAAATACATTTTGGCAGGATTTAACTGCTCAAAATGTCCCTGTATTTTTCTATGGTGACAACCTGACGATACCACTAGTGGATGAAGCTCAGCGCCAAATGAGCTTATTAGATAAACAGCATATCGAATTTTTTGCTCCTAACTTTACTGAAGGCTGGAAAGCCGTTCTCAGTGCCGTGGAGGAGCGAGCATGACACTGACGGAGTTAGGTGGCTTAGCACTGGTCTACCTGATATCAATTATTTTTATTGGTACTTTGTTGTACAAAGAGTTTTTACGTGCTCGGTTTAACTTTAATATTTTCTTTTCAATGCTGTATTTATTGACGTTTTACTTTGGTTTTCCATTAACTTGTGCGTTAGTGTTCCAATTTGATGTTGCGGTTGTGAAAGCGGATTACTTACTTTACGCCCAACTAGCGGCTACCAGTTTTTATGCGATTTATTATGTTGCTTATAAAACACGGCTTTCTAGGCAACCAGACGCACCAAGGCGTGCGTTGTTTAGCATGAACAAAGTGGAAACGAATCTAACCTGTCTGTTATTGATACTGATTGCAGTCGTGACAGTAGGTATCTTTTTCATGCAGAACGGTTTTTTGCTGTTTAAGCTAAAATCCTATAGTCAAATTTTCTCCAGCCAAGTTTCTGGCGTGGCATTAAAACGCTTTTTCTATTTCTTCATACCGGCAATGTTGATTGTTTATTTCTTGCGACCGACACAGAAACGTTGGATTTTCTTCCTCGTTAGTACCGTTGCATTTGGTTTCTTGACCTATGTTATCGTTGGAGGAACCAGAGCGAACATTATTATTGCTTTCGCACTATTCTTATTTATTGGGATTGTCAGGGGTTGGATTACGCTGTGGATGCTAGCTGCAGCCGGGGTCGCAAGTATTGTAGGTATGTTCTGGTTAGCCTTAAAGCGCTATGGGCTAGATGTCAGTGGTGCCGAAGCGTATTACACTTTCTTGTATTTAACACGGGACACATTCTCCCCGTGGGAAAACTTAGCATTACTGTTAAGCCACTATGATGAGATGGACTTTCAAGGCCTAGCGCCGATTATCCGTGACTTTTATGTTTTTATTCCTTCTTGGGTTTGGCCAGAACGCCCAGATACGGTATTGAATTCTGCCAACTATTTTACGTGGGAAGTACTAAACAACCATTCTGGACTGGCAATTTCCCCAACACTGATTGGTTCATTGGTGGTGATGGGTGGGGTGATTTTTATACCACTTGGAGCCATAGTTGTGGGGCTTATCATCAAATGGTTTGATTGGATCTATGGCATGAGCCTGAAAGAATCGAATCGCTATAAGGCCGCCATTATGCAGGCATTTTGTTTTGGTGCCATTTTTAACATCATTGTTTTAGCGCGTGAAGGCGTGGATTCTTTCGTCTCACGGGTGGTTTTCTTCTGCTTAATATTCGGACTGTGTCTGGTGTTAGCTAAATTACTGTATTGGTTATTTGAAAGTGCAGGGCTTATTCGCACAAAAACAGTTTCTTTTTTAAGAAGCCAACAGCGTGAAAGCCGCTAAAGGAGTATCATGGAACCGTCATCAACTCAGTCTTCATCCGTTACACAGCCATCTATTCCACAATATAGTATTCGTGGTCATAATATTTGGGGCTTTAAAAATATGGCCCATTTTTTAGACTACTTATTTGCTGGTGGGGAAACGAAAACGGGAACACTCGTTGCGATTAATGCAGAAAAAGTGATGATCGCTGAACAAGATACGGCTTTAAATACGTTACTAGGCCAAGCCGAATATTTATATGCTGACGGAATTAGTATTGTCCGTGCTATTCGTCGTAAATACCCCCAAGCTGAAGTTTCCCGCGTGGCTGGTGCTGACTTGTGGGAAGGGTTAATGGAACGGGCCGGTAAAGAAGGTACGCCAGTTTTCCTAGTGGGTGGCAAACCAGAAATTCTAGAGCAAACTGAAAGCAAGCTACGCTCGCAGTGGAATGTGAACATTGTAGGTTCGCAAAACGGCTATTTTACTGCTGAAGAGCGAAGTGCATTGTTCGAACGCATTCGTGCAAGTGGTGCAAAAATTGTCACTGTTGCGATGGGGTCCCCGAAACAAGAAATTTTTATGCGAGATTGCCGAAGTGTGTACCCAGATGCCTTATATATGGGCGTTGGGGGGACTTATGATGTGTTTACAGGGCATGTAAAACGTGCACCGAAAGTTTGGCAAAACTTAGGGTTGGAATGGTTGTATCGCTTACTATCTCAGCCTTCCCGTATTACTCGCCAGTTTAAATTATTGAAATTTTTAGGTTACTATTACGGCGGTAAGCTTTAATTTTTATAGTGATTTGATTTTTATCGTTATTATCGATGTATTTTACTGGCCGCAAGTAGGCCTAATCCCTTGCTTGCGGTCTGAATTCTCCGAATGACTGGTCTCTTTCTTCAAATATTTCTATAATCCCTCAAAAATAATCATATTCGCACCAGTTTGTGCTTAATCTTGCGGCTATGGCATTTTTTTAATCGCCTAATTGATGCTTTTCAAATAATTGCAGTGATTATTACTAACTGAGTTTCAATTAAAACTGCATTTTAAATATCTAATTTTGACAGGGGTATGTATGGGAAATCCACAGCAAGGGCTTCAACGTGGGTTAGAAGCACGGCATATCGAGCTGATTGCGCTCGGTGGGACTATTGGCGTTGGGTTATTTATGGGGTCGGCCAGTACACTAAAATGGGCTGGGCCTTCTGTCTTACTGGCTTATATCATCGCAGGAATTTTTGTTTTCTTCATTATGCGTTCAATGGGGGAAATGCTATTTCTTGAGCCTGTAACCGGTTCTTTTGCTTCGTTTGGTTATAAATACTTAAGTCCGTTTTGGGGATGTCTCACTGCGTGGGGCTACTGGTTTATGTGGGTGGCCGTTGGTATCTCAGAGATCACTGCCATTGGCGTATATGCTGAATATTGGTTCCCTGACGTGCCTCAATGGATTTTTGCCATTATTGCCGTGGTATTAGTCGCATTAGCTAACCTAGCTGCTGTTCGGCTGTATGGAGAGCTTGAGTTCTGGTTTGCCATGATCAAAGTGACCACGATTGTAGTGATGATTTTAATTGGCTTAGGGCTGATTTTTTTTGGCCTTGGTAATAATTTTGAACCGATTGGGCTAGCAAATCTCACTGAGCATGGTGGTTTCTTTGCAGGGGGTTGGAAAGGTTTCTTATTTGCGTTGTGTATCGTTGTGGCCTCTTATCAAGGGGTTGAATTAGTTGGGATCACGGCAGGTGAAGCGAAAAATCCTCAAGTTACATTAAAAAAAGCGATCAATAATATTTTATGGCGCATATTAATTTTTTATGTGGGTGCTATTTTTATTGTTGTGACACTCTTTCCGTGGACGGAAGTGGGTTCACAAGGTAGCCCATTTGTTCTTACGTTTGCGAAAGTGGGGATTGTGTCCGCAGCCGCTGTAATTAACTTTGTGGTGTTAACTGCGGCGTTATCTGGTTGCAATAGTGGCATGTATAGTGGTGGGCGAATGCTATATGCCTTAGCGCAAAATAAGCAATTACCTAAGTCATTATTGAAATTAACGAAAAATGGCGTACCAGCACGTTGCGTTGGCTTTACTATTCTCTGTTTAGTGGCGGGTTCTAGCTTGAATTACATCATACCGAATCCAGAAAAAGTCTTTGTGTATGTCTATAGTGCGAGTGTGTTACCAGGTATGGTGCCTTGGTTAGTGCTATTGACCAGCCAAATCCGTTTTCGCCAACAAAACAAAGAAAAGCTTATTGGGCATCCTTTCAAATCGATCCTTTTTCCATGGGTTAACTATGCGACCTTGTTATTTTTAGCCTGCGTATTAGTTGGGATGGCGATTAATCCAGATACCCGTTTATCTTTAATCGTTGGTGCCATCTTTTTAGGGGGCGTTTCACTGCTTTATTTCATTATTCGCCTGTTCAATAGCCGCAATACAAAAATTTAGTGGTGGTGCTTCGACGTATTTTTATTAGTCGTACAGTGAAAAAGAGGGTAAATATGCTCTCTTTCTCAGCGAAATGGATAAAAGGCAAGCAATCGATATTTTTATTTCAAAAAGGACTAGACAGCGGGAGGATAAATCCGTACTATCCTCTCCCGCAACGGCGTTAAGCGCCCGTAGCTCAGCTGGATAGAGCGCTGCCCTCCGGAGGCAGAGGTCTCAGGTTCGAATCCTGTCGGGCGCACCAAATTTAGCGCTTCGCTACGGTTGGCAAAATGACGTTGTATGTAGTAATATAGCAACGCTTTGAAAAAAGTGAAGTTATGGTGGCTATAGCTCAGTTGGTAGAGCCCTGGATTGTGATTCCAGTTGTCGTGGGTTCGAGTCCCATTAGCCACCCCATTTTTTTGTGACATTGCGAGGGTGGCGGAATTGGTAGACGCGCTAGCTTCAGGTGTTAGTGTCCTATGGACGTGGGGGTTCAAGTCCCCCCTTTCGCACCACGAAGAAATGTAATAGGTATTAATCAGTACTACAAAATTTCGGCGAGTAGCGCAGCTTGGTAGCGCAACTGGTTTGGGACCAGTGGGTCGGAGGTTCGAATCCTCTCTCGCCGACCAATTTAAAGAAACCCGTCTTAACCGACGGGTTTTTTGCTTTTTATGCTTTATAATAATCACACTTCAACCCATCGCATTGTTGTCTGCGTTAGTCTCCTAGAATCACATATTTGTGCATACTCATCAGTATATCTTCACTTGTCGCCTAGCTATAACCTGAATTATTTAAAGTCTACTTAGAGCTGCTTCTTCAATAATGACTAGCTATGGTTAATTGCTTGTTTTTATTTGTAATTTAGCAGGTTAACTAGCCTGTGTCGTAAAATAGATACAATTCATTATATTGATGTCGCCAAAAGGAGACATTTTACTTGTTGATTTATAAAGAAATATAAATAACTGTTTTATGCTGTCTCTAAACTGCGACAAAATAGCAAGATAAGATACAGGCACCACATTAGTGAATTCTTTAATGTTAGGGGGATTTCTTTCCAAGAAGGAAAATTATGTGTAAAACCGAGAGATGAGAGCTAAGCCAAAAGAGTAAACTTAAAAAAAACTCGGTTTAAAAAAGTTGGCATGCATTGTGCATTATTTTATATGTAGATGCTCATCTCACTTCTTATGACAGCGAAGCTTCATAAACCCAGAGATGACGCAAAGCCGATTATCGGTGCCTATTGTCCAACTTAGATGATCAAGAGCTCATCCTCTTACCATCAACGAACGGGCGAAACGTTGAGTGAGGCACCATCCGTCTGTAGACCTGATTGTATTTTACACCTGCCTTGTGCAGGTGTTTTTTTTGTTTATGTAAAAAGCCAAGCCTCTTAGAAAATGACTAAGAGGCTGAAAATAAGATAGGTATTAGCTTCTACCTTTACTAAACCACTTACTGAACCAGCGAGTAATATAGGTATAGCAGAGGATAATGAATGTAATAATGAAAATGTCTTTACTAAGATCTTCGGTATTAAAACCAATAATCATAATAAAAACAAAAGGTGATAATACTAACAGCAGAAGATCAAAGAATATTTGTAAACGGTTTGGGGTTGCAATAATCCAGCGCCAAATAGTTTTAATTACATTCATATCGATATCCCTAATTCATTCAAAGCAAAGATGTATATAAAGCTTTATACACTATGTGTTTATTTTATAACATAGCCAAGTGTGTTTTGCTGATCCTTAAATAACGATTATTGATTAAACATTGAATTATTGATCTGTAATGTTACCAATCATAAACCTCATATTTTCTTTTTACGATGATTTAATACGACTAACGCAATGTATTTAAATTTTTTTTGGCGTTTTGATTGGGGAAGCTAGGCTTAGTGGTAGTTAAGTTTATGAATAAAAAAACTCCACTAAAAGGTGTGGAGTTTTTAGAAAAGGATAAGCAAGAATATTAGTTTCGTTCTTGTTTCAATGAATGGTTTAATGCATCTTGGCGAATTTTTGCCGCATCACTAGATTTATGTTGCCTGTCAAACGCATCGGCTAACCATGATGCATCCTGAACATCAAAACGTTGTGCTAAAGCGGCCTTAAAGTAGGTCTCTGCTTTGTCCCATTGGGCATGCTGTAGCGATAAAACACCTAATGTACTGTTGAGTAACGGGGTGGCACCGTTTTGCTTTTGCAGATGTAAAAGGGTTTTTTCGATAATTTCAGGGCGTTCACTATTCAGTTTTGGCACTAGCAGGAGTAAGCGTTCATCATATTGCTGTTTTAAGCCATCAATAATCATTTTTTCTGCACTTGCAGTATCGCCACATTCAATCAAATGTTCTGCTAAGAAAGCTTGCAATGCGGTTTCATGACGAACTCGGCGAGGTTGTGCTTTCCACCAAGCTTTTAGCCCATCACTACCCCCTTCAGCCATATATTGGTTCATCAACCCTTTGTAAGCCTTTAATTTCAATGCATCGAGCTCATCTTCATTGTGTAACTGTACTTTAGCCATAACAGGAAGTAATTCAATCAGTGACTGATAGGCGCCCGAACGTAAATAAGCTTGTTCCGCAAGACGCAATACTTCAGGGTGTCTTGGGGCTTTGTCGAGAAGTTTATCAATACCATTGCGAGCAGCATGGACTTCTCCTTCCGCTAATTGGATACGGACACGGCTGATATCAACAGGAAGCTGGTCACTCCCTGCGGCTTCGGCGGCTCTATCCAAGTATTGGTGAGTGCGATATTCATCACCACGCTGTTGAGCAGCTTCGGCTGCCATGAGGTAGTTAATGACCGGTTGTTGAGAAAAATCAGCATGTTTGCTCATTAATTTTTCAACTTGCTCGAAATCACCTTCTGCTAATTTCAGTAGCGCTTTTTGTGTTTGAGTATGCGCTTTGTGGTATTTACGACCACTTACCCAACCTCGGGTACGTGATGTCGTGCTGATAAAACGGCGGTAGCACCAACCAAGGAATAACAGCACAAACTGGAGCAAGATAAAGCCCAAAACGAGGCTGGTTACACTGGTCGTAATGTCATAATTATCTGTACGGATAAAAACATAACCTTGGTGACCCGCTAATAATGGGCCTAAGATTATCCCTGCAATAAGTACTATAAATAGGATCAGGACTTTTATCATAATTACCCCCTATTGCCAGCAGGCTCTGCTGATTCAGAAGGGTGTGAATTGTCAGCTGACTCTGCTTTTTGCGTATCCGTGGCAGGAACAGCGGCATCTGCTGCGGCTTCTGTTGGCGCTTCAGTCGCATCCGCTGCGGCATCAACGGCACCATCGCTAACTTTTGTATTGTCGGATGACTGAGAAAGTAAGCTACGAACCCGTGTTTGCATGATTTTTTCTAGCTTTTCTTGGCTTTCCAAGGTATCAGGCATGTCAATATCAATCGGCTGATTGATTAGGTCGTCAATGGTTGATAGGAATGCTTTGGTTTCAGGCGCCTCAGTATCAAAATAGGCTCTTACCCAAGTCGATGCCTGCTCTAATGACTGTTTGTAGGTGGCTTCTTGATAACGTGGTACGGCTTGCGCTGCAATTAATAGCTGAGAGCGAATGTTTTCACGTAGGTAAATGTCTTGATTTGGTGCAAGGAGAGGGGCTTCTGAGCCATCACGAGCTCGTACTGTGACAAAGTCATTTGCAAAACTTTTCCAGCTACGCGCCAAATTTTGTTTCCAATCCGAAATATCATCGCTAACGTCAGCGTTATCTTCAGCTTTCGCATCTCCACTGTTTAAATCCGCTAAACGTAAGTTATCGACTTCATTGCTTAGCTGGTTTAAACGTAAAATAATGCCGTCATAGTCAACTTGGTTGATTGCGGCTAATTTAGCCATATCACTGTTAATTGATTTACGAATGTCGAGTAGGCTTGGGTCATTCATTTCTGCCAAGCTTGAGTCAGCGCTTTTTAGCAGAACGGCCGCGGTTACTGGGTCGCGATCATTCCACAGCTTTCTTCCCGCCATTTTGACCATAAAGTCAGCTTGTGCAAGTAGCCAACTTTTAACATCAGCGCTAGATAACGCAGTAACGTGCGCTTGCAGCTCTTGCATGCGGCGGTTGAGATTCTCTTCATATTCACGAGAATGGCTTTTTATTTCAGCATTAGCCGCAATTAATGCATCTAACCGCTGCCTGTCTGAGTTTTGTTGTTCGATTAAATCACTTAATTTTTGTTTTAATTCATTGTTTTCATTGACTAAGGTGGCATTACTTTGTTGAGTGAAATAGTACAGCCCACCGCCAATAGCGATGATAATAGCGATAGCAATTACACCGCCTATCAGACCAGAACGTTTTTGTTCCGAAGAAGGTTTAGTTTTTGGGCGCTGTTGTTCTGCACCAGCTTCTGGGGTAACCGTCTCGGTTGTTTTATCGTGTTCCGTCATAAATTAGCATCCCATATCGATTGAAATTAATGCTTCTAATAAAGCATTATTATCTGCGCTATTAGCTACACAGACCTTTTGCCATCCGCCTCTGCGGGCTTGGTCTGCAATCCGTTCACTGACGACAAGTAGGCGGCGGGAAAACCACCAAGTTTGGTATTCTTCAGTGATTAATTCTTCTAACAAGGCTAACATTTGACCACTCGTGATCACAACATCTGTAATACCGGTTTGAAACCACTGCTGATTGAACAGAGCTTTATCATAATCAACCGGGTACCTTGTATAACATTCACAATAACTGACTTGCGCACCTCGAGCCCGTAATGTTGACGCGAGAAGCTCTCGCCCGCCATTTCCACGTAATAACAGGGCGTTTTTCCCTTCGAGAAATTGAAGCTCAGGGTGTGTCAGTAGTATTTCACTGGTTTCGCCTTGTTCAGCCCAACGTATGTCTTTTCCGGTTACTTGCTGAAAATATTGCCCTGTAGAGCGGCCAATTCCGTAGTAAGATAACTTATCTGACCAGCTACGCCCCATTTGTTCAAGTGTTAAATTTGCATATTCGACTGCATTTTTAGATAAAAGAAAGACTAAATCATTCGCAGTAAGGCTATCAAGTTGAGGAATAAGGGTATTTAATTCAGCACCGGGCCCTATGCGAATTAAAGGAGAGGCGAAGGCTTCCCCCCCTTTGGTGGTGATTGCCGTGATCAGCTCTGAACATGCGAGCTCAGGGCGAGTGACAAGCACTTTCATGCAGGCGGGTTTCCTTGATAGACATCCGCCAAAATTTCCCTTGCACCGCGTTCAAGTAATTCTTCAGCCAATGATACCCCTGCTTGGTTAGCTTCACTTGGTGAAACTTGTCGTTCTCCACGAATAATCACACTACCGTCTGGCGCTCCAACCAAGGCGCGTAGCCATATTTTGTCATCTTGCCAAATAGCATAACTGCCAATGGGAACTTGGCAACCACCTTCAAGGCGCATATTCATTGCTCGTTCAGCCAGAACACAGGTCGATGTTGCGTCATTATTTAGTTTCGCGAGTAACTCACGGGTTTTACTATCATTTAAACGGCATTCGATGCCGACAGCACCTTGGCCAACGGCAGGCAAGCATTGTTCAGGGGCAAGGGCGGTTTTAATTCGAGTTTCTAACCCCAAACGTTTTAACCCTGCAACGGCCAAAATAATGGCGTCATATTCACCGTTATCTAGTTTTGATAAGCGTGTTCCGACATTGCCGCGTAAGTCACGAATGACTAAATCAGGGCGGAGCTCCCTTAATTGGCATTGACGACGCAAACTCGATGTTCCGACAATACTGCCTTCCGGTAGTGCCTCAAGATTATCATAGTGGTTTGAGACAAAGGCATCTCGAGGGTCTTCACGTTCACAAATCGTGACTAATCCTAAGCCTTCAGGAAATTCAACAGGGACATCTTTCATCGAATGAACGGCAATGTCTGCGCGCCCTTCTAATAAGGCAAGTTCTAATTCTTTGACGAATAACCCTTTCCCGCCAACTTTCGCGAGAGGTGTATCAAGGATGATGTCGCCTTTTGTCACCATAGGCACGAGTTCAACCAGCAAACCTGGGTGAAGTTGCTCTAATTTGTCTTTGACAAAGTGCGCTTGCCATAGGGCTAAAGGGCTTTTGCGCGTTGCAATACGCACGATATTTGTTGATGTCATTTTACTGTTTTCTCTGGCGAAAAATGCCGCAGATTAACCATACAATTGGCCTTAGTTTTAACATGTTAAGGATATTTTTTCCAGTTAGGCGCAAAACCACTCTCTGAATTGTTGATAACTGATTTACTTTTTCTTCCATGATGCAAGAACGCGATTCAAAATGAGATGACCTAGAATAGCTATTAAGCAATTTCTTTAGCTTATCGTGCTATCTTTCGTGTAAAACACTCTGCGGTTTGTATTAATTCGTGTTGAAGCGAGTAAGCGCAGACACTGTGCGTATTGTACTTAATATCGTTTGATTTTGCTGTTTTACTAAACAATTGGGTAAAAAGAAATTATTCCATTGAAAAACAAGGGATATTTTATAGATTAAAAAATAAAAAGCCTTTTTATACAATATGTTGAAAAGCATTTTGTATCAAAAATAAGCGTATAAAATTATGTGATCTACTTTACCCTTTTGATGCAAGGTGTTAAATTGATCACGTTTCCGACAATCCATTTGAAAATTATTTTAAATCTATCTCTATCTGTTGGGTGCTGGGAAATTCTCAGGTTTGTAATACTTTCATTCAATCAGGCGTAACCTTTGTATCTCTATATTGAAACCTTAAAACAAAGACTGGATGCGATAAACCAATTACGGTTAGAACGTGCAACAGCTTCTATGAGTGAAACCTTCTCGAAGGTTTATAGCTTGCTGCCTGTCTTGTTTCATTATCATCATCCAATGATGCCTGGTTTTATTGAAGGTAATGTCCCCCATGGTGTCTGTTTTTTCTCTCCTGATACAGAGCAAAAAAAATGGTTGGCACCTTTCGAACGTTTTTTACCCACGATTGAAACCGAAGCGAATGGCGAATTACCTATTACGGGTATTTATTCGATGGGAAGCACTTCATCTGTTGGGCAAAGTCAGTGTTCAGATATTGACGTTTGGGTTTGCCATCCTTCTTGGTTGGACCACGAAGAAAAACGTTTTTTGCAAAAGAAGTGTACCTTAATTGAGCAGTGGGCTGCGTCTTTGGGGATTGATGTCACTGTTTTTTTAATCGATGAAAATCGTTTTCGCCATCATGCTAGTGGGCATATTGGTGGGGAAAACTGTGGTTCAACGCAACATATCTTATTGTTAGATGAATTTTATCGAACAGCTGTACGTATGGCGGGTAAACGTTTGCTGTGGACTATGGTGCCGGTTGAAGAAGAGCAGCATTACGATGAATATGTTATGGGGCTATATGCACAAGGCGTGCTAACACCAAATGAATGGCTTGATTTAGGTGGTTTAAGTGAGCTTTCTGCGGCGGAATACTTCGGTGCAAGTCTATGGCAGCTATACAAAAGTGTTGATTCCCCCTATAAAGCCGTATTGAAGAGTATTTTACTGGAATCCTATTCATGGGATTACCCTAACGGTAAGTTATTAGCGATGGAGTTCAAACGTCATTTACATGCAGGCGAAATTGTGTGTTATGGCTTGGACTCATACTGTTTGATGTTAGAGCGTGTGACACGTTACCTGACTGAAATTAATGATCTAACTCGTCTTGACCTTATCCGCCGTTGTTTCTACCTAAAAGTGTGTGAAAAACTATCTGAAAAAGAGGATAACGCATGCTCAGGCTGGCGCCGTGATGTGTTGTCTCAATTGGTTGAGTCATGGGGGTGGGGAGCAGAACGTTTGTCTATTCTCGACACACGTAATCAATGGAAAATTGAGCGTGTCCGTGAGGCACACAACGAGTTACTTGATACGATGATGCAAAGTTATCGTAATCTCATTCGCTTTGCGCGTAGAAATAATTTAAGTGTTAGTGCAAGCCCACAAGATATTGGGGTACTAACCCGTAAATTATATGCGGCTTTCGAGGCGCTCCCTGGTAAGGTGACATTAGTTAATCCACAAATTTCACCTGATTTGAGCGAAGCACATCTCACCTTTATTTATGTACCCGAGGGGAGAGCTAACCGTAGTGGTTGGTATTTGTATAACCAAGCGCCAAATATTGAGGCCATTATTGGTCATCAACCTCTTGAATATAATCGCTATTTAAATAAATTAGTTGCATGGGCATATTTTAACGGCCTGTTGACTGAGAATACTCAGGTTTATATGTATAACGGGAAGTCTCAGTGTGATGAACGAAAGCTGCTTGAGTTGATGCATGATGTATCAAGTCATTTCCCTATCAGGTTACCCGCTCCAACGCCAAAAGCGCTTTATAGCCCTTGTGAAATCCGCCATCTTGCAATCATTGTTAACTTAGAAAAAGACCCAACACAGGTATATTCTGAGCAAGTCGTTCATGTTGATTTTAGAAAACTGGATATTTTCAGTTTTGGAGAATCACAACGGTGTCTGATTGGTAGTATTGATTTGTTGTATCGTAATTCGTGGAATGAGGTAAGAACGTTACATTTCAGCGGAGAACAATGCATGTTAGAAGCACTTAAGACCATTTTAGGGAAAATGCATCAAGATGCATCACCTCCTGAAGCGGTTGAAGTGTTTTGTTATAGTGAGCACTTACGCGGGCTGATTCGTACCCGTGTACAACAGCTGGTATCTGAATGTGTAGAACTGCGTTTATCAAGCAACCGAAATGACCCTGGGCGTTTTAAAGCATTACGTATTGCCGGGCAGACGTGGGGTTTATTCTTTGAGCGCCTAAATGTATCTGTGCAAAAACTTGAAAATGCCGTTGAGTTCTATGGGGCTATCTCCCATAACAAACTACATGGCTGGCCAGTTAAACTTCAGGCGAAGGGTGATAACCATTTACCTGCCGTTGTCGATGGTTATGCAAGTGAAGGGATTGTACAGTTTTTCTTTGAAAATACCGCAGATAACACGGGTTTTAATATTTACGTTTTAGATGAAGCAAATCGGGTTGAAATTTATTCCCACTGTGAAGGGTCAAAAGAAGACCTCGTCCGTGACGTGAGTAAATTCTATTCTTCTTCCCACGACCGGTTTACCTATGGTGCAAACTTTATCAATTTCAATTTACCGCAGTTTTACCAAATCATTAATCAAGATGGTAAAAACCAAGTTGTTGCATTTTCTGGTGCGACATGGCCATTTACGGCAGAAGATGATGACGTTGGGTATGAAAGGCAATCTAGCCAACCACAGCACCCACAAGCACATTATTATTGATGGTAGGCAGTTTTGCGCTGCCCACCGTATAAATTCGTAAAGCTTAGAACGAAAAGGGCTCTTGGCTTTGAAAAGCAATTGCCTCGGCTAGTTTAGTTTTGAATTCATGCCCTGAACGGTCACAAACCCAATTACCTTGTTTATAATCATAATGGTACCCACCCTGTTTAGTTGCTAACCATATTTGGTGGAATGCCTCTTGTTTGTTAATAATAATTTTACTGCCATCTTCAAAGCTAAGAGTCATCACACCACCATTGATTTCACAATCAATATCGGCATCACCCTCATAATTATCTAAATGCTCCTCGATGGTGCTCAGTAGCGTTTCTGCTAGCTGATGAAATTCGCTGTCATTCACGATTAATTTCCTGTTTGCTCACAATGGTTTAATTGAAATTATTATTGTTAATTGAAATTATAGGAGGGAACCTGCATTGGGGTCAATCTCAGCATACCCGCTAAAAATTTCAGACTAAATTTAGCCTAAAGTATATAATATCAACATGCTGGATAAACAGGCGTGATTTGCGAGGCCACTCCTGTTATTGTGTAAAATATCAGATGTCAAAAGTGAGTATTACGGGCGAAAAAGAATGAAAAAAAGTTTAATTGGGCTTAGTGCACTAGTTGTTTTATTTACCCTTTCTGGCTGTGGCTTAAAAGGCCCGTTGTATTTTCCGCCGGAAGAAACTGCAGCTCCGGCTAAGGCATCTGATGTGCAACCTACCGCACAAGACAGTACTGCCAAAGAGCCTGCTCAAACAACAAATAATCAGTAAGCCACCTCTATGGAGCGTGAAATGCAATTTTCTAAAATGCATGGCTTAGGCAATGACTTCATGGTTGTCGATGGCGTTACACAAAATGTATATTTTTCGCCTGAATTGATTTGTCGATTAGCGGATAGACACACAGGGGTTGGGTTCGATCAACTACTATTAGTTGAAGCCCCTTATGACCCTGACCTTGATTTTCATTATCGTATTTTTAATGCGGATGGCAGTGAAGTCGCTCAATGTGGTAATGGAGCCCGCTGTTTTGCTCGTTTTGTTAGGCTCAAAGGCTTAACGAATAAGCAAAAAATTAAAGTCAGCACTCAGTCGGGGCGTATGACATTAACCATAAATGAGAATGATGATGTCTGCGTTAATATGGGCGAACCTGATTTTGAACCACAGAGAGTGCCATTTCGCGCAGTTAAAGAAGAAAAGACCTATATTATTCGAGCACAAGAACGTACAGTGCTGTGTGGGGTTGTCTCAATGGGTAACCCGCATTGTGTCATTCAAGTTGAAAGTATTCATACGGCAGAAGTCGAAGTTTTAGGCCCCGCTTTAGAAAATCATGAGCGTTTTCCAGAACGTGCCAATATTGGCTTTATGGAAATTATCAGTGCTGACCATATTCGCTTGCGCGTTTATGAACGTGGAGCTGGGGAAACTCAGGCGTGTGGTAGCGGAGCATGCGCAGCTGTCGCGGTTGGGATTACTCAAGGGCTACTGGCGAAGCGGGTTAAAGTCGATTTGCCGGGGGGCTCATTAGATATTTCTTGGGAAGGTCCTGGGTCGCCTCTTTATATGACAGGTCCTGCAACGCATGTTTATGATGGAGTCATTCAACTCTAATTTTGAATAGCCGAAGAGGAAAAAATGGATAAAACCAAAAAAGCACAGGAAATGGTTCATCAAATTGATGAGCTTGATGTCGTGCGCTATTTAACGGAAAACCCTTATTTTTTTCTTCGTAATGCACAGCTGTTGGAGCAACTAAAAGTCCCACATGTTGTGCGAGAAGCGATTTCATTGCCTGAGTTAGTCATGAGCCGTCAACGGTTGAAAATCAAAGAGCTCGAACAAGATATTCGGTTTATGGTTGAGCAAGCTCATGAAAATGTAGAGCTTTTTGATGAGTTGTTAGTGTTGGTGATTGAAATGTCATCAGCAGAAAGTTTACAGCAAATGCTGTTAGCGCTAAACCGTTGGGCAAAAAAACTGGGTTTATCCGGTGCTCAGGTACGCTTGTTTAGTGACAGTTGGCATTTGTCTGCACCTTTGGATGCACATCAATTAGTTATCTCGCGTCGTGTTTTTGAACCCGTGAGGATTCAACGCTTTGGTGATAAGCGAAACTACCTCGGCCGGTTAAATGGCCCTGAAATCCAACTACTTTTACCTGATGCGTTAAATGTTGGCTCAGTCGCCATTTCATTGTTTGGTCATCATGGTGAATCAGGTATGGTCATTTTTACTAGCCGTGATCGTGAACATTATCAACATGGTATGGGAACGGTCATGTTGGAGAAAGTCGCTCAAATTCTACCGAGGTTATTATGCCAATGGATAGAACGCCTGTAAAAAACCAGCCGGAAGGGCTGATGAGCCAAATTGAGGCCTTTCTGTATTATCTGCGTGTTGAACGCCGGCTAAGTCCGGTTACTATTACTAACTATCGTCGCCAACTGAGCGTTATTGTGGAGATGTTAGCCTTATTAAATATCCACGAATGGCAAAAAGTAGATGCGACGATTGTGCGCAACATTGCGGCTAAAAGTCGCAAATCGGGTTTACAAGCAGCAAGTATGGCGTTGCGGTTATCATCGCTGCGTAGTTTTTTTGATTGGATGGTACACCAGGGGGAATTACCCGCAAACCCCGCAAAAGCAATCCATGCCCCTAAATCCAAAAAGCGCCTTCCTAAGAATATGGATGTGGATGAAGTCTCCCAACTTTTGAACATGGATAGTGGCGACCCTCTTGTTGTACGTGACCGAACGATGCTTGAAGTGATGTATGGCGCGGGGTTACGCTTATCTGAACTAGTCGGGCTAGATGTTCGCCATCTTGATTTAAATACGGGCGAAGTGTGGGTAATGGGGAAAGGGAGTAAAGAGCGCAGAGTGCCAATGGGTAAAACTGCGGTGAGTTGGCTACAACGTTGGCTTGAGATGCGAGAGCTCTATGACCCTGAAGATGACGCCGTTTTTATTTCAACCCAAAGCGGTAAACGTATTTCGAATCGGAACGTACAGAAACGTTTTGAGCAATGGGGAATAAAACAAGGGGTTAATAGCCACATTAATCCCCATAAATTACGCCACTCTTTTGCGACACATATCCTTGAATCAAGTGGGAATTTACGTGGAGTGCAAGAACTTCTTGGGCATGCAAATTTATCGACAACACAAATCTATACGCACCTTGATTTTCAGCACTTAGCAAACGTTTATGATGTGGCTCATCCGAGAGCAAAGAGGGAGAAACCTTAATGCATTTTTACCGTCCGTTATCACCCATTCTGGCGATCACGTTTGATTTGGATGACACGCTTTACGATAACCACCCAGTTATTGATAAAACGGAAGAAGAAGTTTTACGTTTTGTTCGTGAATATGATCCGCGCTTTAATCATTTTAGTAATGAAGATCTTTATGCTTTTCGCCGTCTTGTTGAAGAACAAGAGCCTGATATTTATCATGATATATCACGTTGGCGTTGGCTCTCTTCCAAAATGATGCTTTGCCATTATGGTTATTCGAAAGAAGCTGCACAAAAAGGGGCGGATGACATCATGGCGCATTTCACATATTGGCGAAATAGAATCGATGTCCCGAAATCCACCCATGAAACATTGTGCCAACTTGCAGAAAAAGTTCCGTTGGTGGCGATTACTAATGGTAACGCAGAGCCGGAAGCATGTGGGTTAGGCCAATATTTTCAATTTGTATTGAAAGCGGGGCCTGATGGGCGCTCAAAGCCATTTTGTGATATGTATCGTTTAGCAGCAAAGCGACTTGAAATTGAGCCACAATTTATTCTTCATGTCGGGGACAACCTGTTAACGGATGTTGAAGGTGCAATTAACAGCGGTATGCAAGCTTGCTGGATAAACACAGAACAAAAAACACTGATGGAAGAGAAAGAGGTGCGTTTATTACCGCATGTAGAAATTTCGCGGTTGGATTCTCTCTTATCATTGGTATAATTATTTCCTGTATAAAAATACAGTGGCAATAGCCATTGTTAATAACCTCACAGTGGTATTAACCACTGTTTTGCTTTGATGGTAACTATGGACGTCTCTTATCTGCTTGAAGGCCTTAATGACAAACAGCGCGAAGCGGTTGCTGCCCCGCGTACCAATTTACTTGTCCTTGCGGGGGCAGGTAGTGGTAAAACTCGGGTGCTAGTGCATCGAATTGCATGGCTGATGTCTGTGGAAAATGCTTCCCCATTTTCAATTATGGCAGTGACGTTCACGAACAAAGCGGCAGCAGAAATGCGCCATAGAATCAATCAATTGATTGGTACTAGTGAAGGCGGTATGTGGATAGGAACATTCCATGGCTTAGCGCATCGTTTATTACGCCAACATTATATGGATGCCAATTTACCGCAGGATTTTCAAATTCTCGATAGTGATGACCAATACCGTTTAATTCGTCGCTTACTTAAGGCGATGAATTTAGATGAAAAACAATGGCCACCACGTCAGGGTATGTGGTACATCAACGGTAAAAAAGATGAGGGTTTGCGTCCTCAGCACATTGAAGCTTACGGAAACCCAGTCGAAGCCACATGGCTAAAAGTATACCAAGCTTACCAAGAGGCCTGTGATAGAGCCGGACTGGTGGATTTTGCTGAGCTATTATTACGTGCCCATGAACTGTGGTTAAACAAGCCCCATGTACTACAGCATTATCGTGAGCGTTTTACGAATATTCTCGTCGATGAATTCCAAGATACCAATAATATCCAATATGCATGGATCCGTGTACTCGCTGGGGAAACTGGCAAAGTCATGATTGTTGGTGATGATGACCAGTCAATCTATGGCTGGCGTGGGGCTCAAGTAGAAAATATCCAGCGTTTTCTCAATGATTTTCCTGGTGCAGAAACTATCCGCCTTGAGCAAAATTATCGCTCGACGAATAATATATTAAAAGCGGCGAACGCATTGATCGCGAATAACAGTGACCGCTTAGGGAAAAATTTATGGACAGAAGGCGGAGATGGTGAACCCATTTCCCTCTACTGCGCTTTTAATGAGTTAGATGAAGCACGTTATGTGGTTGGGCGCATTAAACAATGGCATGAAAATGGTGGAGCCCTACAAGATTGTGCCATGCTGTACCGGAGTAATGCACAGTCTCGTGTATTAGAAGAGGCGCTCATCCAAGGTGCTATGCCATATCGTATTTATGGTGGGCAACGTTTCTTTGAACGCCAAGAGATTAAAGATGCACTTTCTTATTTAAGATTAATAGCAAATCGTAATGATGATGCTTCCTTCGAGCGGGTGGTCAATACACCAACACGTGGCATCGGAGATAGAACATTAGATACTGTTCGCCAAACTGCACGGGATCAACAACTAACATTATGGGAAAGTTGTGAGTACTTACTTCGCGAGCAGGTGTTGGGAGGTCGGGCAGCCGCTGCAATCGAGCGTTTCTTAGAATTAGTCGATGCATTAGCTAAAGAAACCCAAGACATGCCATTACACGTTCAAGCTGATCGAGTCATTAACGACTCAGGCCTACGAGCGATGTATGAGCAAGAAAAAGGCGAAAAAGCACAGGCTCGAATTGAAAACTTGGAAGAGTTAGTCAATGCAACCCGTGATTTCAGCTATCAAGACGAAGACCAAGACTTAATGCCATTGCAGGCTTTTCTTTCTCATGCAGCATTGGAAGCAGGAGATGGACAAGCGGATGTTAGTCAAGATGCCGTTCAATTGATGACTTTGCATTCAGCTAAAGGTCTAGAGTTTCCTGTTGTATTCATTGTGGGAATGGAAGAAGGTATGTTTCCAAGCCAAATGTCGATGGATGAAAGTGGTCGTCTTGAAGAAGAACGTCGCCTTGCTTATGTCGGTATTACCCGAGCAATGGAAAAACTGACTATCACCTACGCTGAAAGTCGTCGTTTATATGGCAAAGAAGTTTATCACAGGCCTTCTCGTTTTATCGGTGAGCTACCAACCGAGTGTGTTGAAGAAGTTCGTTTGCGAGCGCAGGTTTCAAGACCAGTTAGCCATCAACGCCTTGGTACCCCAATTAGCCAAAATGATTCGGGTTATGCATTAGGGCAGCGTGTAGTTCATCCTAAATTTGGAGAAGGCACGATTATTAACCTTGAAGGTAGTGGTGAACACTGTCGTTTACAAATCGCTTTCCAAGGCCAAGGAATTAAGTGGCTAGTGGCTTCATATGCGAAGCTTGAGAAACTGTAATAGACAAGTATAAATAAAGTAGAAATCTGAATAATATTTCTACTTTATTTATTTAAATGAAATATAGGTTTAATATAATTATAATTTGTTTTTATTATACAAATAATAAATTGGTCACTCCTTTGTCTTTAATATAAGATGAAAACGCAATATAGATATCAAATTATGTTTTTTAATTATATGAAAATCAAAGGGATTAATATGGAAATTGATTTTAATTTAAATAGTTATGATTTTAAAAAAATAGACTCGTTAATTTTTTCTGCTGAAAATCGTTTAAATAAAATTAAGAAGCTGAAGTCTTCATTAGTAATGAAAATTCAAGATGAATATGGTTATGAATATTTATCTGAAAAAACAAATGTAAATAGTGAAGTGACCGCTAAAATAGATGAGGTAAATAAAGCTATTAAATTTTTTGAAGGTAATTTACTAGCAATGAAAAATCTTGCTAGTAAATATAACAAGGAAAATATCGGTAATGAGATTTTATATTTTGAGGCTAGTGAGTTTTCTAAGTATAAAATAGAGTTGGAAATAAATAAGCAAAATAAAAATATTGGTGGTGACCATAAACTACTAGAAAGTATTTTTGTAATCAAAAAAATCCCTCATGAGACAAAAGAGGGTATGTTAAATAGTGAAAAATCTACTTTAGTAAAGATAAATAATGAAATAACCCATCTAAATACTTCGTTTAATAAAGTTAAAACAGGTATTGTATCTATCTCAATAAATTATCATAACGCTAAGCTAAAATCATTGAAAAATAGAGCATCTAAGTTACTAGAAGATGAACGAAAAATTGATTTACAGTTAGATAACATAGAAATTGAGACAATAAAAAATAAAAAAGAGATAGATGATGAAATTGAAAAATTTGTTTCGTCTATAAATGATTTGAAATCTCGTTCAGTACAGCTATTAAATAAAGGAAGAGCTTGGGGCTCCAGTTCGGTTGTTACTGATAAATATAGCCAAAAACAGATAGATGATTCGATGAGAATGTTAGAGGAAAAAGTTCATAAAAATGTAAAAGTATTTGATGAGCAATTAAATATGTTTAAAGGCCTAAGTGAGTTGAACGAACATAAAACTAATTCAGAAATAGAAGAAATAAGGTCATTACGTAGAAATATTTCATTGTATAGAGTAGAAAGCCCTAGCATAGCAAAAGATAAGCATGTATTAGATGAGTTAAGTAGGATAAGTAAACTACAGGAGTCCAATTTACTAAAAGTATTAGACGAATTAAATCAATATATTGATAAGCTAAATATTGAAATGGAAAAACAAGGCGAATTAGAAGTGAATTCAGGGCCTTTTAAAAATCATCTATCTTTAAATATTAAAAGATATAATGAAGAAATGCATAGCATTAAAGAAACTATCAAAGATGTTGAACTTCACTGGTCAATTCATTCTCAAAAAATGATTGAAAATCAAGATGGTAATACATTAGTTCAACCCGTAATTCAAAGCGAATTAATTTCAGAACGAATTACGGCTTTCCAATCGGCGGAGGAGGGGAATAGTGAAGTAAATAAAAACCTAGGGCAGGTAAGTCTTCTTAACCCAGTGGCACGTTGTTCTTGTGGTGGTATTGGAAGAACTGCATTCTGCTAAGTCAATCAATCGTTTAATTTGATTTTATAGTAAGCACTCAATATGGATGGAGTGCTTTTTTACTATGGAATGAGTATGTTATTTATGTAATTTTGAATCTCTTTTCTAGTTTACTCTATGATAACTATCACTATCTTTTTAGTGATTGACTTTGATATGCCGTATTAATCCTCAGGATTTGAGTTTTTAATTTTAAAGTTTCATCTCAATGAAGTATAAAATATTACCTAATTAACTTTTCTAAGACTCATCATGTCAATGGATAAACTTATTGATTCACTTTCCTCACAAGGTTGGTATGTGTGGGACGATTTCATGAGCCTGCAATATATACAAGCCATCAAAAATAGTATTCCAGATACCCTACAGGATGCACGTATTGGGCGCGGTGATACCTTACAAGGAAATAAAAGTATTCGTGCTGATCAAACTGTTTGGCTAGAACCTAAAATGGGGGAGCCTATCGTTAATTATCTCGATAAAATGGAGCAGGTTAGGCAAGAGCTTAACTGCCAGCTTTATCTTGGTCTGCGTGATTTTGAAACGCATTTCTGCCGTTATCCTAATGGTGGATTTTATAAAAAGCATGTTGATAACCCAAGAGGACAAGGGCGTCGCAAGGTAACCACTGTTTTGTATATGAATGAAACATGGCAAGCTGGAGATGGAGGTGAACTTGTTGTCTATGATAAAGAAAACAATCAATTGTTTGAATTGGAACCGCTTGCAGGTCGAATGATTTTTTTTATGTCTGAAGAATTTCCACATGAAGTGTTACCGACTCAACAAAAACGAGAAAGTATCGCAGGCTGGTTTTTAACAGAAAAATTACTCTAATCCGTTCAGGCTATTACCACCTCTTATTGAGGTGGCTGATAGAGATTCTTTCATATTTATAATATCTAATTAATATTATATTATTTCCTTTAAAATTTAAGATTAACTCTATTCAATTTAACTTGTTTTAATCGGTTATATCAGCCATTTTAACTTGTGATTTTTCAATGTACATATAAAAGGAGCTTGTAGATGAACAGCGTTGATAAATTTGGTTATGGTGATAAGCAGATTCAACAAGGAATGAGTATCATGGAATATGAAAAACAATTAGAGACAGCATTTAATAGCTTAATGAATAAAAATAAAGGCGATATTGTACCTATTAATTATGATGTTGATCATTCGTCACTAATACAAACAACAAATTGTTTTTCTTCACAAAAAGAATATAGTTTTATCATTGAGCCAAATTATTATATTGCTGAATGTCAATTTAATAATTCAATGTGTTATTTAGTGAATTAAGCATTGTCTGGGTAGTAAAGCACAAAACAGTAAGGTAGATATCTTAAATTATATACCACCTCTTATCTGAGGTGGTATTGTTTTATTTTAAACGTTTAAATTCATTTCCTGAAAAAGTCATTACCGCATTTCCTCTTTCAATTTGATAATGGGAATGATGACGTTGTTTATCCAGTTCATTAAGTTGCTGCGATTGATGTTCATTCAATTTCCATTGAATTAACTGTTTCGCAAGCTTTTTGTTAGCGTGCTGGCTGCGTTCAGATTGCACTTTGACAGTGATACCCGTAGCGACATGTTTTGCTCTAACCGCAGACGAGGTTTTGTTCACATGCTGCCCTCCAGCCCCCTGTGCTTTAGTAAATTCAAACTCAATTTCACTCTCTTCAATTGGTTTAATGGGAGAGAAACGGGTGACACTCAAAAACCAATTTTTACGTTTATGTCGTGGCCTAATTTGGCTTTGGCACTGCCATTGAATAGTGCCAGTCCATTTTTGGGATAGTATTTCTGCATTCTCGCCTTCCAATGAAATTAAGGCAGATTTTAGTCCATAGCGTGATGGGAAAAACTCAAGTGTATCGGCAATGACTGAAAGTTTTTTAGCCTCTTGGAAAAAACAAATAAGTGCTTTTTCCACCGCTATGCAACATTCTTCAGGCCCCTGCGCAGAGGAAAACTGTAATAATATCATTAGCAATCTCCACTGGTTTTATAGGTTATAACAGGTTTAAGACGCGCAACAACTTGGATGATGCCAATATTCACCATGCTTTCAATTACAGTATCAATAGATTTATAAGATTGAGGGGCCTCTTCGTAAATCAATTGTTTGTTTGCGCAGATAACACGACTACCTAATACCGTCCTTGATAATTGAGTCGGTGTATATTTATGTGATAAACGTCCTTTACACTCAGTTCGCATCCATTTCCGTCCAGCTCCATGAGCAAGAGAATTCAGACAAACTTCACTTGGTTGTGGAGAAACGAGATAACTGTAATCACCTCGAGAACCAGGGATAACGACTAGCCCGCGATCTGATGGTGTCGCTCCTTTTCTATGTATCCACCCTTCAATATCATTGATTTTACAGTATTCAACTAGGTTATGATTAAGGTCGAGTACGAGTTTACCCTTTGATTTTACTTGTTGCAGCATACGTAAACCGATCATTTGTCGATTTAGTTGGGCAAAATCCAATGCATTCTGATGAGCTTCCAGATAATCTTTTGCATCTTGAGTATTGTCTATAAGCCCATCATGACTATATTTTTCTACATGTTGGCGAAGGATTGATTGGCCTAAACCTCGAGAACCACTGTGAACTAACAACAGCAATTGTTGTTTGTTTAAACCACTTTCCTTGAACCATTCAGGGTTTAATATTTCATCGATAGCTTGAAATTCTGCAAAATGATTTCCGCCACCAATAGAACTTAATGATGACATAAAGTCATGTGATTGCATGTTATTTGGAACATGCTCTTCAAGCCATGACAAGGGCGCATGATCTGACATTTCAGAAAGTTGTTTTTCGAGTTTATCGAGGTTAACTTTCGATTTTTTAATATCAGTTTGGAACAGCGCCATTCCACAACCGATGTCATTACCAACTAGCGCAGGATAAAAGTGCTTGGTTGAGAAAAATGCCGCACCAATTGGGTATCCACGGCCTGGATGTAGGTCAGGCATGCCAACAACAGAGACCATATTAGGTAAGTTTGCGGTTGTTTGTAACTGTTGGATTGCTTTACTTTCAATCCATGTTGATTCTGTGGCGATATAGCTGACTTGCTGATCCACAGTATGTAAGGTATTGCCCATAAGCTATTAACTCATTTTTAATTGAAAAATAAGGTGAATTAGCAGGCAAAATTAAGAAAATAGATTAACTAACGAGAGTGGCTATTTCTGAGTGTGCCCGCAAAGAGTTTGATTAATTGTTGTCATGGTAAACCTCCTTGCAGTTAGTAGATGAATATAAAACGCTGCGGATACTAACGGTAACTTTTTTCTTTTGCAAGGGCTATTTTAAAGATAGCCGATTTTTAGCCTTTTTCTGAAACCAATATATAAAATCAATATATAAATTAATTAATATTATACAAACTAATAATTAGATAATTAAATTTATATTTTTATTTATTCCAATGGAATTGAGCGTGAGTGAAATATAAAAATTTGCTATCATTTGGGCGGGTGCTTGAGCCTTTCTGGTTCAAGCTTATTATGTTGGATAAAATGTTTGGATTAGAAATGGAAAAGCCCCGTTAGTTATTATTAACCAACGAGGCCCAAACCTAACCCGACAGTTAGGATTGTGCCTCTTAACCATTAAGAGGTCAAGGGAAATGAGCAAGTTCGCAGTGATTGCGTTTGTTTCAGCGTGTATTACCGTGTTTAGTATTTCAGTACTAATGCGAGACAGACTTTGTCTAATTGTCATTAGTCATGGAAATACAGTTGTTCAAACAACGTTTTCTTACGAAGAGTAATGTTGCTTTACGAGGGAGCGTATTCCCTCGTAATTTCCCGATTTAATTGTGTGTATTCAGGTTTGGAATTAAGTGCCCAATTAAAAACACCCCAAGATATTATTTAATCTTTGGGGTGTTTATTTAATTAGTTATCTAAATAAATAATTAAGCAATATGTACAGTTTTTCCACCAATAATTGTACGTAATACTTTTACATTTTCAATATCATCAGCAGGGATCTCAAATACATTGCGATCCAATACAATCATATCAGCAAATTTTCCAGCCTCTAATGAGCCGAGTACATCTTCACGGTGCTGTGCATAAGCAGAGTCAATGGTTGCAGAGCGCAAAACTTCAATTACCGTCAAGTCTCGGTCATTATCGAGTCTCGGTGCTTTTTGACCATTAATATCGCGGCCACGGCGTGTCGCTGCGACTTTTAAATCATACCACTCATCGAAATCATCGATTGGCCAGTCACTACCAAATGCAACAACCGCGCCAGCATCGACAAACTTAGCGATGGGTTCAAGTTGCTCAAAACGTTCATCACCGAGCATTTTTTTCTCAAAAGCCGCTAGCTCTGGAGTTGGGGCTGCCCACTGGAAAGATAAACAAGCGATGGTTTTTAAGCGCGCAAAACGGGCGTAATCATCCGCATGGACTAGTTCATTGTGAGCGAGTCCTGGGCGAATATCTTTTTCTGGGTGCGCTGCTCGCATTTTTTCAATCGCATCTAATACGATGGAAACGGCACCTTCGCCAACAGTATGCAAGTGAGGGTCATAGCCTGCTGCGGCAATTTTTTCCATTAATTCATCAAGAATTTCAGCTGTGAAATACAGGTCACCATAGTTATCCGTTTCTACCCAATTAGGCATGTCATCTGTGCCTTGATTAATGCGGTATGGCTGCAATAACGATGCTGTCATTGTTGGAAATTGCATGACACCATCAACAAACATTTTAATATTATTCAAGCCAATACCTGGGGTTGGTGTCCAATCAGCTTGGTGCCATTTTTTGGCAAATGCAACGGCTTTATCCACGGCTGCCGCTACTGAAGCAACATCTGGTGTTTCATCGGGGGTGATTTCACGAGCAGCTTGGAAACGGATCGTAAGGTCGCCACGTTGCTGTAATTGAGAAAAGGCTTCAAGCTGTTGTTCTGAAACGCGGGCATCCATCACCATAGTCACACCTTGCTGGTTAAGTACTTTCTGTACTAATTCAGCAACTTCAATTGCTTGGTCGTCACGAATTGAAGGAATGCTATCGGCAGCACGCATAGCGGGTGCATCTTCAAGGATGCCATTCAACTCACCGTTCTCGTATTTGCCAATTTTACCATCAGGTGGCTCAGGCGTGTCTTTAGTGATACCAAATAGTTCGAGAGCACGGCTATTGGCTAGCAATGTATGGCAGTCATTTGAAAATAATACGACAGGGCGTTTTGTATTGAGCTTGTCCATATCTTCACGATACATATCAACACCCGCCGGGATCATTCCTTGACGTAGCCATGCAGTGACTTTGAGCCAATCATTTTCCCCGGTACGAGGGTCTTTATCGAGGTGATCTTGTACACGCTCTAAAATTTGCTCGATAGTTAACGATTCATAATTTAAATGACAACCGAAGAGTTGAATACCGCCCCAAAAAGGGTGCATATGACCATCAATGATACCAGGCATCATCATTTTGCCTTCGAGATCGATACTCTCTGTTTCAGGGCCAACATACTGATGAAGTTCATCAGAAGTGCCTGTGGCAAGAATGTAACCATCACGAACAGCAACCGCATCGACAACGCGATTTTTATCATCCGCAGTATATATATAACCGTTAAAATAAATAACGTCAGCTAATTGATTATTCATTGTAAACCGTCTGTATCAGTGGTGCTTTGGTGGCACCAGAGCTAAAAAAACAACGGGGAAGGCAAGTGCTCCCCCGTAATCATTTATAAGACTTGAAATGCTTAGTTAATAATCATTTCAGTTTCATCGTCAGAGATTGCAGGTGGACGACGAGTAAAACCATGGGTCAGCAGTGCTAAGTAAATTGCTCCTGCGGCTAGCCACCATAAACCCACTTTAAAGGCTTCGCTATCAAGGCTTGTCCATAACCATAATGTTAGGATAACACCAATAGAAGGCATAATCAGGCAAGTGATAATTTTTGTATTATCCAGCGGTGCTTTACGGTCAATGTAAAAATGTTTAATGACCGATAAATTCACAAAAGTGAATGCAATTAAGGCACCAAAACTAATCATTGAGGCGACCATGCTGAGTGAAAGCACTAATGAAAGCAGTGATGCTAACGCAACAAAGATAATTGAGTAAACCGGTGTATTGAGTCTTGGATGCAGATAAGCAAACAGCGAACGTGGTAACACACCTTCACGGCCCATCGCATAGAAAATACGCACAATACTGGCTTGTGAGGTCATTGCCGAGGCAAATACACCGATAACATAAGCGGTGATAAAGCTAGAAGCCATCATCGCACCACCAACTTGTTTCATTACCGCAAGGCTAGCAATATCTGTGTTAGGAATGAAATCTTGCCACATCGGGTAAACCAAGTGCGCACCATAGGAAATGATGACAAATAGCGTACCTGCGATAAACACGGTGTATAGAATCGCTTTTGGTAACGCACTACGTGCATCTTTGGTTTCTTCTGCCATGGTGGAGATCGCATCAAAGCCAAGGAAGGCTAAGCAGAGTACCGCTGCACCAGCAAATAATCCTGATACTTGTTCTGACATTACCGTAATAGGTGCCAATAAAGCATCAGTATCCAATACAAATGAAGTTTTAAAACTCAAGTATAGGAACACTGCGATAAATACAAATTGCATTAAAATGATTAGCATATTCATTGAGGAAACTAATTTAATTCCCAAAATATTCATAATGCTAACAATTGTGATGGTACTGCAAATAATCACATACATTGGGATATCGGGGAACGCTTCATGAACAAAGATCCCAATTGCAATGTAGTTAATAATTGGCAGAAAGAGATAGTCGAGCAATTGTGCCCAACCCACTAAAAACCCGAGTGTGCCGCCAAAGGTTTTTTGCACGTATGAATAAGCAGATCCTGAAAGAGGAAGTGCGCTTGTCATGCGGCAATAGCTCATGGCGGTAAAAAAGACGGCAGCTAATGTAATTAAATAAGCGATAGGCAGATGGCCCTCACTCAATACAGTTACTTGTCCATAGGTGGTGAAAATTCCGAGTGGCACCATATAAGCCAGCCCGAAAAAAACTAACGCAGGAGTGGTCAGTACGCGTTTCATTTGAACGGTATTCTGTTGCATTTTTAAGCCCTTCCCAAAAGCCCTTAACAACGTTAACTCTGTCTGAATGCACAGGCCGAGTGAACCTAAAATGCAGCCGTACTCGTCATACTTCGAATCACAACGTTGTTGGCTTCACTCGTTCGCACTAGTCACATACTTTTGTATGCTCCTAGCGACTCTTTTGCTTGCCGCCTAGTTGTGTTTTCGAATTATTTAGAGTCTTAACGCTACATGGTTGTATTAAATTAAATCTTAGAACCGTCTGCATTCAATTTCAGAAAACCTCGCACCAGGACATTTTTAAAATGAAATGTCATCGTGCGCACTTTAATGAAACGTCAGTGATGAATCGGACCATCACCATCCGCTGGGGTGAATACAAGCGGCGTACAATATAATTACCAAGTTCCTATTAAGCAATCATTAATTGAAAAAAATAAACAACTACTTTTATTTCAAAGAGTTGTTTGATGGATGTGTTTATTAATTGAAGTGGATTTAAGATAAGTTAAATGATAGCCATTATGTATAGAAAATCAAGATGAATTTTTTCTGTTTAACTTATTGATTTTATGTGGTTAAATTTATTTTGTTACAATTGCGTATATATAGATAAGAACAAAAAGATTTAAATTAATTTTGATTTATCATGTGGTAGATAAAGAATTTACCACTTAATTAAATAGCCTATTTGCATTAATTAAATTAACTATTTGAGTTCCATATAATGAAACACCGACTTCGTTTAGAATATAAAACGAGAGTCGGTATTTAATATTAACGCTATTTACCGGCTATCTGAGTTTCTGTAAACAGTTAGCCATTATTTTTTTCTCAGTTTCTGCTGGGTATATAATGCATCTAATGTAAATAAAATTAATGCAACCCAGATAAACCCAAAAGTGACTAACAATTCAGGTGTCATAACTTCACCGTACACAAAGACGGCGAGTAAGAACATAATACTTGGCCCCATATATTGGAAAAAGCCTAGCGTTGAAAGCCTTAAATGGTTAGCTGCTTCTGTAAATAGTAACAATGGCACTGTAGTAATTACCCCGGCAGCAATCAGAAGTGCATTCAAATGCCAATCATTCATTGCCATATCACTCGTTGGACTATCTGCAAAAAATAATAAGAAGATAATCCCGACAGGAAGCAGCCAAAGTGTTTCGAATGTCATTCCTGTTTGTGCGTCGACCCCTAATTTTTTACGTAATAATCCATAGGTGGCAAATGTAACAGCTAAACTTAGCCCAATCACAGGCACTGAGCCAAATTGCCAAAGCTGGATCAATACACCTGTTAGTGCAAGACCAACAGCAATCCACTGCATGCGGCGAAAACGTTCTTGTAAGAATAGCATTCCAAACAGTACGTTAACTAGTGGGTTAATAAAGTAACCTAAGCTAGCTTGTAGCATATAACCATTATTAACTGCCCAAATATAAATTAACCAGTTACAAGCAATTGTCGTTGCCGTTACACCAAGAACTAATATTTTCTTTGGTTGCTTTAGTACTTGGCGAACATAACTCCAATGCCGTGAAACGGTTAATAATAAAATCATAAAGAAAAATGACCAAATAATACGATGAGTCAGGATTTCTTCTGCGGGCACTTCTTGGATGCTTTTAAAATAAATAGGTGCGACACCCCAAATAAAATAGGCGCCTAAGGCACATAACACGCCTTTGGTAGTATTTTGCTGGCTCATTGTTGGCTCTGAAATTGAATTAAAGACTAAAAAGATACTTATACAGAGAGACCGAGCCGATTTAAGCGGCTCGATTTTTGATACCACTAATGTGACATTGCTCAGGTTTTTTTACAAGTTATTAGTTTAGTAGGTGACTAATTATTTATATTTTATTTCTATCCAACCAGATAAGTTGCCGTTGCTGTTGCAATATGCTGGTTGTTTTCATTATGAAGCTCGCAGCGGGTAACGGCTATTTTATTACCGTCTCTTAATAAGCTAGCACTAGCAGTAAAAATTTGCCCTCGACCGGGGCGTAAATAATCAACTCGTAAGTCGATTGTCCCCATTCGGGACATTTTATCGACAATCTCGGTGTGGGTTAATGGATTAATACGCTGCAAAATACGATTGATGCATACCATCCCCCCTGCAACATCTAAAACCGAAGCGATCACACCGCCATGTAAAATGTTCTGAGTAAAATTACCAATTAATTGTTGACGATTTTCAACAGTAAGCTGAACAAAATCATCATTTAAACTCATTAATTTAATACCAAGTAGCTGGTTAAATGGCATTTTATAAATAAATGCATGGCTCATTAAGTCACTGGCTTCTTCTAAAGTATAAGTACGGTCATTCATCGTTTTCATCCTTTAAAAATATGTGAATGATAAGTTAACATTGTGTGTAAATTATGTCTCTAACAAACGAATGAATAATCTTTCAACAGTTATTCAGTTTTGTGTGTAAAATAGGACAAACTTTTTTTGGACGATGTTGAAAATAGGAATGACTAATGCGCGCTTTACCGATTTTGTTAAGTGCAGTGCTCTGCTTTTGGTCTGCTTCATTGTTTGCGACTGAAAATACAGGTGTTCAGCCTGTAGAAGATGTCAAAAATACCTTGCCAATACGTGGAAGCATCATTTCAGGATTACTGCAACACCATGATAACCCATTTGTGCTGTATCCGTATGAATCGAATTACATCCTTTATACCTATACATCCTCGATGAATAAAGAAGCCATTTCTAGCTACAATTGGGGTGATGATGCGTTAAAGGACGAAGTTAAATTTCAATTAAGTTTAGCGTTTCCATTATGGGCGGGTATTGCGGGTGATGACTCAATTTTAGCTGTTTCTTATACTCAGCGTTCTTGGTGGCAGCTAAGTAATAAAAAAGAGTCTTCACCATTTAGAGAAACTAACTATGAGCCTCAAGTGTTTGTTGGCTGGTTAACCGACTACCAATTTGCGGGTTGGACGTTGCGTGAGATTGAAACAGGTTTTAACCACGAGTCAAATGGTCGTTCAGAGCCTACGTCTCGCAGCTGGAACCGAGTATATGCAAGGGCAATGGCGCAAAATGGTAACTGGCAAGTTGATCTCAAACCTTGGTACCGGATTCATGAAAGTGAAGGGCGTGATGATAATTCTGATATTACCAAATATATGGGTTACTATCGCTTAAAAGTAGGGTATGCGTTGGGAGACAGCGTGTTTACTACGACTGGGCGCTATAACTGGAATACAGGGTATGGTGGTGCAGAATTGGGGTGGAGCTATCCAATTAGTAAACATGTGCGTTTTTATACCCAGTTGTTTAGCGGATATGGTGAGTCGATGATAGACTACAATTATCGACAAACACGTTTTGGTATCGGTGTTATGCTAAACGATATGCTGTAATGGAAGAAAAACTCAGCTCTCTATTTTGTTCTGAGTTGAATACCAAGTCATGAATCAACAACTTCGCTGCTCAATTGGGCAGCGGCTTGTTTTATCGATTGAGGAAGTTTGTGTCCACTGCTTGCATCATTAACCAACTTTCATTGGCTGAACATGTGCTCAATAGTACATTCGGCTATCAGTCATTTCGCCCTGGGCAAGATGCCGTCATTGGGGCTATTTTGGATAACCGTGATTGCTTAGTGTTAATGCCAACAGGGGGGGGGAAATCCCTTTGCTACCAAGTTCCTGCTTTAGTTAAAGAAGGTGTCACACTGGTCGTTTCACCATTAATATCATTAATGAAAGACCAAGTGGACCAATTAAGGTTACATGGGGTTAATGCTGCGTGTTTAAATTCATCGCAAACGTCACAAGAACAACGTCAAATCATGGAACTGTGCAGTCAGGGGGAAATAAAATTACTGTATGTTGCTCCTGAACGGTTGTTAACTGATTATTTCTTAAGCCAATTAGCAGGATGGAACATCACCTTGCTAGCAGTGGATGAAGCCCACTGTATTTCCCAATGGGGACATGATTTTCGCCCTGAATACCGCGCACTAGGCCAATTACGGCAATCATTACCTAATGTACCCGTGATGGCGTTAACCGCAACTGCGGATGAAACCACACGTGCAGACATTATTCGTTTATTAGAGCTACATGAGCCATTAGTCCATGTGAGTAGCTTTGATAGGCCAAATATTCGTTATACCTTAGTCGAAAAATATAAGCCTTTAGATCAACTTTGGTTTTTTATTAAAGGGCAAAAAGGAAAAGCGGGTATTGTTTATTGTAATAGTCGCAGTAAGGTTGAAGAAACGACAGAGCGCTTGCAAAAGCGAGGCTTAAGTGTTGCGGCATACCATGCAGGGTTAGACGCTGCCCAACGGGAGTGGGTACAAGATGCATTTCTAAAAGATAACCTACAAGTTGTCGTGGCGACAGTGGCTTTTGGGATGGGAATTAACAAATCAAACGTTCGGTTTGTCGCTCATTTTGATATTCCGCGTAATATCGAAGCGTATTATCAAGAAACAGGGCGGGCAGGTCGTGACGGTGTTGAAGCCGAAGCCATTTTATTTTATGACCCTGCAGATATGGCATGGTTACGTCGTTGTCTTGAAGAAAAGCCTGCGGGTATGCAGCAAGATATAGAACGGCATAAGCTGAATGCCATCGCGGCTTTTGCTGAAGCACAAACTTGCCGCCGTTTGGTGCTACTCAATTATTTTGGTGAAAATCGCCAGCAGCCTTGTGGCAATTGTGATATTTGCTTAGACCCACCAAAACAGTACGATGGGTTAGTGGATGCGCAAAAAGCGCTGTCCTGTATTTATCGTGTTGGTCAGCGCTTTGGTATCGGCTATATTGTTGAGGTTCTGCGTGGCGCTAATAATCAGCGTATTCGTGACTTAGGCCATGATAAACTGCCCGTCTATGGCATTGGTAAAGAACAAAGTAATGAACATTGGGTCAGTGTGATTCGCCAACTGATCCATTTAGGTATGATCACACAGAATATTACGCATTTTTCAGCGCTTCAATTAACGGAGGCAGCACGGCCAGTATTACGTGGTGAAGCTGCACTAAAACTCGCAGTTCCTCGTGTTTTAGTGGTAAAAAGCCGTAATCAACAAAACAAAATTTATCATGGCAATTATGATAAAAAGCTCTTTGCTAAACTGCGTAAATTGCGTAAATCCATTGCAGATGAAGAAAATATTCCGCCATTTGTGGTGTTTAATGATGCAACATTAATTGAAATGGCTGAGCACACTCCGACTTCACCTGCCGAATTACTGTTAATCAATGGTGTTGGCGAACGCAAGCTCGAACGTTTTGGAGTAGCATTTATGGCGCTTATCCAAGACCATCTTGAAGGTTATGAATGAATAGATAAGGAAACTGCAGGATGACGCCTGAAAACCTAAAAGAGAGTTGGCTGAATCGAGAAACTCAATTTTCTGCTTTTACAAATGGCCCGCTTTTAGATTTCTGGCAACATCGTGAAGAATCTCAATTCGTGGGGGTTGATGATATTCCCATTCACTATGTCCGTTTTATTCATCCAAAACATCATAAAGCGATTGTCATTTCACCGGGGCGCAGTGAAAGTTATGTGAAGTACCCTGAAGTGGCTTATGATTTTTATCATTTAGGCTATGATGTGTTTATTATTGATCATCGTGGGCAAGGGCGATCAGGGCGCATGTTAGCGGATCCTCAAAAAGGCCATGTTGAAAAATTCACTGATTACATTGACGATTTTGAAAAGTTCATTGAGCTTGAGGTTAAATATCGGCATTATCCAAAATGTTATGCATTAGCTCACTCAATGGGGAGTGCTATCTTAGCCGGGTATTTGTTGCGAGATAACGTCACTTTTGATGCTGCAACCTTATGTGCGCCGATGATTGGTATTAATTTACCGATGCCTCGTTGGATGGCGAGCTTTATTGTTGATAGAGCCGAATCTCGCGAAAGTGTCCGCAATGATTATGCGGCTTCTACTGGGAAATGGCAGCCATTACCTTATTTAATCAATGTATTAACACACAGCCCAGAGCGTTATCGGCGCTACTTACGTTATTATGCCGATTATCCTGAATTGCGCTTAGGTGGGCCGACTTACCATTGGTTACGTGAAAGTTTTGTGATTGGCGATGAGCTAATTGCGAAAGCGGGAGAAATTGATGTACCACTGATGGTGTTGGAAGCCAGCGAAGAAAAAGTGGTCAGCAATAAAGAGCTACAAGCTTTTTGTCAAAGCCGACAAAAAGCGCAAATAGGACGAGAAGAAAAATTACCTCTCATCATTGAAGGGGCACACCATGAAATCCTATTTGAAGTGGATGCATTAAGAGCGATGGCGCTTAATGCTATCTGTGATTTTTTTGAGCAGTATTAGTTAGGGTTTGAATATGAAATATCCTGTAGTTGCTTCCGATTTGGATGGGACACTGTTATCTCCCAATCATGATTTAACGTCTTATACAAAAGACACCTTGAAACAGCTAGTGACTTCCCAAGATGTGCATTTTGTGTTTGCAACAGGCCGTCACCATGTGGATGTTGCTCAAATCCGTGATGGTTTAGGCATCGACGCGTATATGATCACATCTAACGGTGCACGGATCCATAATACCCGCGGTGACTTAATTTTTGAGCACAATGTTGATCCTCAAATAGCTCATGAATTGTGTTTGATGGAATTTGATAACCCTGAACTTATCACTAATTACTACCATGGTGATGATTGGTTTATCAACCGGGAAAGCCCTGAACAAAAAGAATTTTTTAAAGAATCGGTATTTAACTACCAGCTGTTTGACCGCCATAATTTTGTCACTTCTGAAGTCTGTAAAGTTTACTACACCAGTGAAGATCATGACCTGCTGGTGGATTTACAGCAGCGCATTCAAGCACGCTGGCAAGATAAAGTGAATGTCACGTTTTCATTGCGTAGCTGTTTAGAAGTTATGGCTGGTGATGTTTCTAAAGGTGAGGCTCTGAAGCAAGTTGCGGCACTACATGGCTATACACCGAGTGATAGTATTGCTTTTGGCGATGGCATGAATGACAAAGAAATGCTGACTATGGCTGGAAAAGGCTGCATCATGCAAAATGCTCATCAATTGCTAAAAGATGCGTTACCACACATGGAAGTCATTGGTTCGAATAGTGATGATGCTGTTGCTCGTTATCTGAGAAATAAATACCTTAATAACGCATAATGTATTTTGTTATTTGAAATAGAGGAACCAGATAGGCAATATGTTTATCTGGTTTTTTATTATCTCAATTAGATGAAAAACGTAAGTTCCCATAGCGAAAATACAGCGAAACGTGCTTTTTGTGAAATTTAGGCCACTTTTCCTATTTTTTCTGACAAAAAGTAAATTTAAACTAGGGGGATGAGTGTTTCGGTCGATATTAATGGATAGCACTGTTTTCACAGGTTGCATATTGCACTGTTGAGGGTTCCTTAGGATGAAAAAAATTGCGTTAGCACTGTTGTTAGGCTCGATTTGTTATAGTTCTGTTTTAACCGCTAAACCTACCACTGCGCCGGCACCAGCGACAGCAGCACAAGAACCCTCGATTGAACAAATTACGCAGTTAGCACAAAAAGGTGATCCTAAAGCTCAATTTCAGCTAGGAGAGCGTTATTTTAAAGGTTTAGGTGTTTCTCAAGATTCTAAAGCAGCGGCTGAGTGGTTTATTAAGGCGGGGAACCAAGGGAATTCAGATGCACAGTTTCGCTTAGGTACGATGTTTGTAAATGGTTTTGGTGTGCGTCGTGATTATGACAAAGCGATGCTATGGTATGAACAAGCAGCGGCTCAAGGTGATACCCGAGCTGAAACCAACATGGCTATGATGTACGCACAAGGCTTAGGTGTCAGTCAAAACCTAGAAAAAGCGGCATTTTGGTTTAGAAAAGCAGCGCAAGGCGGAAATATACTTGCTCAATTCCAAATAGGCCAAATGTACTCGATTGGGAGTGGCGTTGATTTAGATGACGAGAAAGCAGTGTTTTGGTTTAGAAAAGCCGCGAAACAAAAAGATGCCAAGTCTCAAGACCGCTTAGGTGTCATGTATTCTGAAGGACGTGGTGTGAAGAAAAACTTGCAGCAAGCCTACGCATGGCTTGCAACTGCGGTGTACAGCGGCAACGCAGAAAGTCATCGTCTACAAAATAAGATTGCGGCTCAGTTAAGCCCTGAAGAATTACAGCAAGCACAAAAATTAGCGGAAGGTTATATTAAATCGTATGGTTTTAAAGCCAGCTAATGATTAAGCAGATGTGTGGGATACGATTTTGTATCCCACCAGTATGACGACAGATAATACAAGATAGCACCAAGAAAGCCGATAAAAACGATTGTTTCCCCAGCCTCGACGAATAGCTAGTTGTTGCTGTTGTGATGATAGCTTGCTACAAAGTACACGAAACCCAACGATATAAACCGCACAATACACTTGCCAAAGGTACAGTGTATTAAATGCAAAAGCTTTCCCAACAATTAGTAAGATAATTAATGGAATTAAAAAGAATAAAATCGACCCAACACGTTCAAGTTGGGCGATCCTCAACATCACTAATTCGTCTTTTTCATTTAATTGTAATGGCATAATACGGTTTACAATTCCCCTGACTTACGACTAGGATTACGCCCTGAAAGATTGTTTGTCGCACTTTGCAGAGAATTATCACGGACATCCACCCTTGCTTGGAATGGTGGGAATGGCAAGGTAATTCCTTGTTCAGCAAAGGAAACTAAGATGTTTTGGTGAATTTCATGGCGCGCAGGTAACCGGTGGCCCATTTCAGCGGCATAGACACGTAATTCAAAAATCTGAATACCTTGTTGTAAATCAACAAGATATACTTCAGGTGCAGGATTATCTAAAATCATTGTAGAGCGTTTGGCTGCACGTAAAATGGTATCTGTCACTAATTCACTATTGGCATCAGAAGGTGCAGGAATAGTCATAACAATACGTGTGATCGTGTCAGACAGTGACCAGTTAATAAATTGTTCAGTAATAAATGCCTTATTTGGCACAATAATTTCTTTTCTATCCCAGTCTGTCAGCGTAGTAGCACGGGTGTTGATCTTGGTAATACTCCCCGTCAAGTTACGGATAGTTACTGTGTCTCCAATCCGGATCGGTTTCTCAAATAAGATCATTAACCCTGAGATAATATTGGCGAAAATTTCTTGTAAACCAAAACCAAGCCCGACCCCCATTGCCGCAACAAGCCATTGCAGTTTTGACCACTCAATTCCTAACATAGAGAAGCCAACAATGGTCCCTATAATAGTTATCGTATACTTTGTTAATGTGCTAATGGCGTAACCAGTACCTGGTGTTAAATCCAAATGTTGGAGTACGGCCAGCTCAAGCAAAGCCGGTAAGTTACGAACCAATTGTGCGGTAACGATAATAGTCAAAATGGCAATGAAAATAGAGCCCATGGTGATAGGTTGTACGGTATCAACGCCATTAACCGTTGATGTCACATCCCATAAGCGAATATTTTCAAGAAAAGAGAATGCGGTATGTAGCTCGGACCACAGCCAAATCAATGAGACCAAGGCAATCATGGTTAAAATCGAACGAACTAACCCAACGGATTGGGTACTGATGGTATCTAAGTCGATAACCTGTTCTTCGATATCAATATTTCCTTCGCTACTGGCGTTTGCTTGCTGGTTATCGTCCTCACCTTTAGCACGTTGAGCTAATATCTCAGCACGGCGTTGTTTCGCACGCTCGAAGGCTAATTTACGGCGCTGCATTGACATCCAACGGCGGATCGTATGATAAACGATAAGGATAACAAACCAAATGGCGACAGAGGTTTCTAAACGAGCAAGCAAGGCCTGTGAAGTTGAAAAATAACCTAAAATGGAGAAGAACCCAGCAACGATAGGTGCGAGTAATATCATCCACCATAATGCTTTATTAACAATATTCTCACCGGAGCCATGTCTATCTAAGTAGAGAGGGATTTGTGAGCGGCGTAAGTTGTTGGTAATTAAGCTAAGTGCGACACATAAAAAGATAAAGCATAAGCGGCCAATACTAGCTGCAAATTCCCTATCGCTATAATGTTCAAAGGTAATAATTGCCATCACGAGTGGAACGATGACAAAAATTGCCATTCGGTAATAACGCATCGCACGTTTAACAGAATCTTTGTCCCAACCGAAGTGAGAAATAAATAACCCAGTAGGGCGAGAAAAGGTTTCGCTGATCATAAACAGCCATAGTAAAGGTGTCGTCGCACTGACACCATAACCTATCGCCGCGGCCATGGGATATTGCCATGCACTTTGTAAGCCATAACCGATGGCTGACCACATCATAGGGAGAGGAAGAGCAACAATTATTGACCAAAAAATAGTTCGAATGGTTAAGTAAAACCGGTCTTGTGTCACCTTACCAATCCGTAAACTGGAGCGGTCAAGAAATGCTTGGTAGTGCTTGCGAGTGCTAATACTGAAAATGACTAATGCTATCGAACCTAAAAGATACAAAAATGTATCTTGTGTTGTCAGCATAACACGCAGAGCACCGGCCAGTTGGGACAAGGTATCCAGAGAAAGTAATTGAGTAATATCCGTTACTAACATGACAGGATAGCTGATGCTTATTGGCGGAACATCTGCGACCCAGAAAAGATAACGGTTTGAAGCATCTTTGACTTCTTTTAATGCATCGGTCAATTGCCCAGTGGCGACATTGAGCTTTGTTAGCTCTAACATTTCAGCATCGAGACCTGAAATTAAAGAGGTTAGTAGCTCACGGCGGGTTTTAATCAATGACTGATAAACTTGTACTTGAGCTGTATTGAGCTCATGCTCGGTTTCTTGCTCGGTTGTATCTATTTTACTTAGCCTATCGAGGCTATCTTCATAATTTAAGCGTTGAACGCGTAAATCTGCCATTTCCCGATCAAGCTGCTGGCTCTTTGGAATATCAGGCAAACGGGAGAGTTGTGTTCTGAGCGCTTCCCCTAATGTACTTGAGCTGCTGATCCACTGAGCTTGCTCGCGAATAGTTGTGAGTGCTTGTCGAGCATCGCGGATACTCGTTGAAATTTCAGCTTGGCTATTGGTGATTGCGCTCATGCGCTGTGCCTGAGCGGTTAATTCCTGAGACATTTTACGGTTAATATCAAGCTGCTCAGTTAAAAATGGGGTCAGTTCACCTTGCGCAGCCAACATCTCGGTATGTTCTAACGCTAAAATTGCTTTTTGTTGGCGTTGGGTATTTTGGAAATCACGCAGGTTTTGTAACTCAAGTTCCATACGTTGATAGCGTTTTTTGTATAACTCCAACGTAAGGCGTGAGATTTCTTGGCGGTTATTGGCAGAAAGCTGCGCCATTTCCAGTTCATTAACTGTTGATTTGCGAGCACTTACTTCGGCTTGAGCTAACGTGTACTGGGCATCGGCTAATGGCGTTGAGGGTGTACTCAGAGACTGAAAGCGCGAAGAGGCTTCAGTGAGTAAGCGTCTAGCTTCAGAAAGTTGTTGTGGCAGAATACTTAGTGATTCACTGATTTCGCGGCCTTTATCTTGCTCTTGCTGAGTTAAGCGGCTTTGATCGAGTAATTGGCTGCTAAGCTGAATAATACGTTGTTCAAGTTCACCTAAGCTGATACCCACAGGTATTGGAGCTGGTTCATCACTTTCATTGAGGATTTTTTGTCTTATTTCTTTGATAATTCTAGGGAAGTTATCAATAGCTTCTTGATAAGACTTGGCCTTTGCATCGGAATCACGTGTTTCACTCATCCAATTCAAAGCACCCTGTAATGCTTGTGCTATCTCTGCATCTTTGGGGTTGGTACTTGACTCAAGTTGTTTGAGCTCCTGCTTAATCTGTGCTTCATCCTGCGCTGCAGTCGGTGCTGCAACGGAAGAAAAAACGATTAACAGGCTAAGAAAAAAACTGATAATCACACGCACAGTGAGGAGCTCCTTCAAGGGATAATAATTTAATTAAGCGTCAGCAGGTTCTTCTGTTACTGTATTTGCAACAGTTTCAGCGAGTAATTCGCCCATACGAGTTGCATAACCGGGGATCAGTGATGAATTAAATATCACTTTGTTAGGTTCAAATAAATTAATCACCGTTGAGCCCAGTTTAAACAGCCCCATTTCCTCACCTTTCTTCAAGAAAACGGTACCTTCAGAGTCCAACTCAGGGTAAACCCAGCGCTTAATGACGCCTTCACGACTGGAATTGACGCAACCGCTCCAAACCGTCTCAATACTACCAACGATGGTTGCACCTACAAGGATTTGTACCATTAAGCCAACAGGGGTGTCAAAAACACAAATCAAGCGTTCATTTCGTGCAAACAGGTTGGGAACATTTTGTGCCGTTAATGGATTTACAGAGAATAAATCGCCTGGCACATAAATCATCTCTTTGAGTAAACCATCACATGGCATGTGTACACGGTGATAGTCACTTGGGGAGAGGTAAGTGGTAATAAAGTCACCACCACGAAAATGCTCTGCTAATTGGTATTGGCCAGCAAGTAACGCTTCAACTGTGTAATTATGGCCTTTAGCTTGGAAGATAATGTCATCATTTATTGGGCCTAATTGACTAACTGCACCGTCAGCAGGTTGAGCAAGTTGGTGTTCTTTCTCCACAATTGGGCGAGCGCCTTCTTTTAGCAGACGGATAAAGAAATCATTAAAAGTGGCATAAGCAGTAAGCTCACTTTTTTGCGCTTCATTCATGTTCACTTTATAGACTTTTGCGAACAGTTTAATTGCCCATTGCGTCATGAAACCCGCATTGCGACTTGCGAACCAGCCTGCAAATTCAGTAAGACATTGTTTTGGAAGCATATATTGCAAGCGAATTTTAATTTTATCTAGCACGTTAACCTCTGATTTTTAAAGGTATGTTAGCAAAAGGGCGGCTATTGTACACAGTTTACTCGTCATATTTCAAACGGCCGCATCATTGGCTAACCATCATTAAATTATTTAGAGCGGGTTTAGCGTTAGTGAGTTATTTGTAAGCACTCACTAACATTATTTATCTTTCGCCGTAAAATTACCACGAGGTTTGATTTGTTCCATGCTTTCTAAAATGCGATGGTAGTTTTCAAAGCGTGATTCAGCAATTTTATTTGCTTCTACGGCTTCACGTAACAGGCAACCAGGGTCATCTAAATGTTTACAGTCACGGAATTTACAGCCGCCAAGGTAATCTTTAAATTCGACAAATCCTTTGGTCACTTGTTCCGTTGTTAGATGCCATAAACCAAACTCACGGACACCAGGGGAGTCAATCACATCACCGCCCAATGGGAAGTGATATAAACGAGCTGTTGTTGTTGTATGTTGTCCTAGCCCTGAGTTGTCTGAAACCTCATTAACTAAAATCGCTTCTTCGTTATGTGGGAGTAATGCATTTAATAAACTTGATTTGCCCACACCAGACTGACCAACAAATACAGATACTTTACCTGCTAGCGCGTTAGTAAGCGCTTCCATGCCTTCATTGGTATGGCTTGAAACTTCGAGAACTTGATAGCCAATATCACGATAAATTGTCATTAAATCGCTTACCCACTCACGGTTTTCGTCGTCGAGTAGGTCGACTTTATTGAGAACGATAACAGGCTTAATCCCGGTGGTTTCGCAGGCAACTAAATAGCGGTCAATAATATTCAGCGAAAGCTCAGGTAAAATAGCTGAAACCACAACAATTTGGTCAATGTTAGCGGCAATCGGTTTTAAGCCATCATAATAATCGGGACGAGTTAGAACAGAACGGCGCTCGTGAACCGCTTCGACGATGCCATTTACTTTGATATCACTTTGTGTGTTCAAGGCTGGTCGCCACACCACATTATCCCCTGTAACGAGGGACGAAATCGTTCTGCGCAAGTTACAGCGTTGGATAGTCCCGTCACTTGCCTGAATATCAGCATGCTGCCCAAAACGGCTAATGACTAAGCCTTCTTGCGCTTCACCTAATTGGCTATCATCAATTTCAACTGTTTTTTGCTTTTTAAGTCTTTTTTGATGATTTTCTTGAACTCGGCGCTGTTGGCCTTTCGAAAGTTTCTGTTTAGCCACCTGTCCTCTCTTTACTATGGGCTGTATTTTAGGGGGTTACTCACGCCTGTCACTGATGGCATGAAGAGTGCTATCATACCTTAACTTCATAGAATGCAGTTAGGGTATATCATGCAAAAGAATGAGAATAATTTAATTTGGATCGATTTAGAAATGACGGGGCTCGATCCTGTTCGTGATCGTATTATTGAAATAGCGACCATTGTAACAGATAGTCATCTTAATATTTTAGCAGAAGGCCCTGTAATTGCAGTACATCAAACGGATGAACAACTCGCTTTGATGGATGAGTGGAATGTAAATACCCACACTAATAGCGGCTTAGTTGAACGTGTACGTAAAAGTACCGTGAGTGAGCGTGAAGCTGAGTTAGCCACGATTGCGTTTTTAGAAAAATGGGTTCCTCAAGGGGCATCCCCAATCTGTGGTAATAGTGTTGGGCAAGATAGACGTTTTCTGTTCAACTACATGCCTGAATTAGAAAGCTATTTTCATTATCGCTATCTTGATGTCAGTACATTAAAAGAGCTTGCTCGCCGATGGAAACCTGAAATTCTAGCGGGTTTTTCGAAGAAAAATACTCACCAAGCTCTTGATGATATTCGTGAATCTGTGGCTGAATTAGCTTATTACCGAGAGACATTTATTAAAGAATAAATGTTAAATTAACGAATAAGCCGCAATCTTGAGCGGCTTTCATAAGCTGTTCTCTTCCAATAAGTTAACAATGTTAACGTATTGAAATCAATTTATTACAACGGGTGTTGATAAAATCACCATTGTGATTGAATTGTCAGCAAACGAATAAAAAAATAAAAATTTTGAGTGTAAGGGCTTGCTAGTATCTGAATTTTTCGTATAATGCGCTCCCCGTACCGATGAAGTTTTTGTTATTGAGTCGGCACGTGAAACATCACAAAAATGTGATGCGGGAATAGCTCAGTTGGTAGAGCACGACCTTGCCAAGGTCGGGGTCGCGAGTTCGAGTCTCGTTTCCCGCTCCAAATTTTTTGATGTTTTAGCTAAAGCACTATTTTCGTGATGCGGGAATAGCTCAGTTGGTAGAGCACGACCTTGCCAAGGTCGGGGTCGCGAGTTCGAGTCTCGTTTCCCGCTCCAAACTTTCTTAGTGTTTTAGTTAGATATTTTAGTATTTCTTAGTTCGATAGTAGTACCCACCAAATGCGGGAATAGCTCAGTTGGTAGAGCACGACCTTGCCAAGGTCGGGGTCGCGAGTTCGAGTCTCGTTTCCCGCTCCAATATTTTCTTAGTCTCTTAACTTTTCTTCTTAATTAATTCTTACACAATACCTATTTAACTTAAGTATAATCACCTAGTGTGCATATGAATTGCGCTTGTTCACTGTTTTTATCCTTTTATACCTTGAACACTAGGATCTACATGGGTTTTGCGATCTTTTTTGGATCAGATCCAGATTTCCTCTTGCATTCGTTTTCAGGTCGCCATAGAATAGCCACCCCTTAGCAATAGGGTGTTTTGCTTCCATCTCTAAGATGATGATTAGAAGTTTAAATAATAAACAAAAATATGCTTTTTTATTTACTTCGAGTCACTTTTCATTTTAGTCTTGTTTTTTGGTAATTTTTGTATTGCTAGTAAACGTAAAATCAGTATTTTTCTTTTCAATGTGCCATTAGAAAGTTATCCACAGCCCACTCAATCAACCTGGGTTTTTATCGCGATTTGAAATAACTTATTACACAGAGTTATCCACAGGCTAATTAACAAATTTCTGTTGTGCTATTTAATTCTAGTATTTAAATTGCATTGTTGTAACTTATTGATTTATTTGTTAAGTGATTTATTTTGTCAAAATGCGGCTAGCACATCTTGCAAATTCTTTACCTATTGTCTGCTAAGCATTTTTTATTTTATTCACATCAATTTGACAATTCTTCATTTCAGGTATATAGCTGACTTTTTTCTATGCATCTCTCGGTAAACCTTTGTTAATCGCACGTATAAGGCGTTTTTGCTGTGAAGTTTGAATTGTGATCTGGTTTGCATTACGTCGGTTAAGCTGTTGTTGTATAGACCATTGGAAGTGCTCATCTAGCATTTCGTTAATTCCCAACCTATTTTGTAAAGCCAGTACAATACTGTCTTGATAAGGTGCGTTACCTAGCGCCACACTGATATTTCGCAACCACTTAATATAACCAATGCGGCGGATTGCAGAGCCTTCGGTCACTTTTAAAAAGGTTTTTTCATCCCATGAGAACAAGTCGAGCAACTCTGGTGTATGTAAGTCCTTTCTTGGACTGAAATCATCTTCATCAGTAAGTTGGGAAAAACGGTTCCATGGGCAAATAAGCTGGCAGTCATCACAACCGTAGACCCGATTTCCCATTAGAGGGCGAAATTCTTCAGGGATAGCACTATCTAGCTCAATGGTAAGATAAGAAATACAGCGCCTAGCATCTACAGTGTAAGGTTCGACAATTGCACCTGTTGGGCAAGTTGTCATGCAAGCAACACAGCGGCCACAATCTTCTTCTATGGGTTTATCAACAGGTACGGGTAAATTAATCAATAATTCACCGAGAAAAAACCAAGATCCTGCTTCACGATTTAAGACTAATGAATGTTTTCCCGTCCATCCTAAACCCGCTTTGACGGCGAGAGGACGCTCTAAGATTGGCGCAGAGTCAACAAAGGGTCGAAAATTAAGATCGTCAATGGTGGTGCCATCGGCCAGTATCACTCCGTTAAATTCACGACAATAGTCTAAAATACGATCTGAAAGTTGTTTTAGGCGTTTTTTTAATAGTTTGTGGTAATCTCGGCCTAGGGCATAACGGCTGATATAACCTAATTCAGGGTTATTTAATGTGCTAGCAAATGCAGCTTTGGCAGGCAAGTAATTCATACGCACGCTAATGACACGTAACGTGCCAGGGTGCAGTTCGTGTGGTCTGGCTCGCATCATCCCATGGCGATTCATCCATTCCATCTCGCCATGAAATTGTTTATCTAGCCATGCTTGTAATTTGGGCTCTTCCGCTGAAAGGTCAGTATCGCAGATCCCGACTTGTTGGAAACCTGCTTCAATGCCCCATTGTTTAATATTCTGAGCGAGAAGATCGAGATAGAGGTATCTTGCCATCAGATCCTATATTGAGAAAGATTAAAACGGCTGGCACTCTAACATGACCTGCGTTATTCATCAAAATGCATGAAAAAATGCCTTCAATATTGAGAACAATTATAGGATATTTCTGAACTCATCATTCAAGCAATGTTAATTAAGAAAAAAGCCCCATCTTAGGTTAAGATAAGCGGTAATATTGATGTTTGTTGATATCTCTTTATGCATTTTGATCAGCAATATAAACTATGCATTTAAAGGATAAACAGGCGACACTGCCTATTAATGACATAATAAAAGAACAATATGAAAGAACGTACAATACAACTTGCCAATGAAGCGCAAACTGTGGTTTTAGGTAATGCTATCGCTAAGGCTTGCCATCAAGGCACAATTATTCACTTATATGGTGATCTCGGTGCAGGGAAAACCACCTTTAGCCGAGGTTTCTTACAAGCGCTGGGCCATCGGGGTCACGTAAAAAGCCCAACCTACACTTTGGTTGAACCTTATGAATTAGCAGATCGTCAAGTTTTTCATTTTGATCTCTATCGGTTAGCAGATCCTGAAGAACTTGAATTTATGGGGATTCGTGACTATTTTTCTGGAAATTCGATCTGTTTGGTCGAATGGCCGCAACAAGGTAAAGGTTTTTTACCTGAAGCGGATCTTGAGCTCCATCTGACCTATCAAGGCGAAGGGCGTCAGGCTCACTTTGTTGCTTTTTCTGCCAATGGGGAGTCGTTGTTAGAAGCATTACCCCTACTCTAAGGAAGCTATTGCTCATGTTGAATGCATCAATCCACAGAATAACAAAAAAGGGTTTTTTTACTGTTTTCGTCTTGTTTATGGCATCAGCCATGTGGCTGTTTGGAGCAAAAGCACAAGCGGCAACATTATCAAATATTCAAGTTAATAACAGCCCATCACAAGCAGAAGTGGTGCTAAGTTTTATTGATGGTAAGCCCGATTACTCCTATTTTCCATTGCATTCACCTGAGCGCCTTGTTGTTGATATCAAACAACGAGGTGAGATTATTGGTTTACCGCTTAAAGTTCCCGCGGGAGACCTTGTAAAACTGGTACGGGCGAGCCAACCTTCCGATAACCAACACAAACGCTTAGTTTTAGAGCTATCTCGCGCAGCGAAAACAAAAGCGGTACTTAAACAGGTTTCAGGTGAATATCAGTTGGTGTTAACGATATCGACTGGAAATGCATCCGGTTCTACCTCTTTTAATCAAACCAATAATACGGTTAAACCAGCGGCAAATAATACTCAAGATAAACCATTGAAGATGAGTAACCCTGCACCTGTGGCTACACCAACACCAACCAAATATAAAAATATGCCAAAGGGTAGCAAGCAGGTCGTCATTGCTATTGATGCAGGGCACGGTGGAAAAGACCCTGGTGCGATAGGCAAAAATGGTTATAAAGAAAAAGATGTGACTCTCAGTGTCGCACGTAAATTATACCAACGCCTTGAAGCCGACCCAATGTTTAAGCCCGCGATGACACGTGACGGTGACTATTTTATTTCTGTTAGTGGTCGTTCTGATGTGGCACGTAAGAAAGGGGCTAATATGTTGGTGTCAATTCACGCGGACTCGGCTCCGAATAGCAGTGCACGGGGCGCATCAGTATGGGTATTGTCTAATCGGCGTGCAAACAGTGAACTGGGTAGTTGGCTGGAACAACGTGAAAAACAATCAGAATTATTAGGTGGGGCGGGTGATGCACTGAGTGGCGCGGACCCTTACTTAAGCCAAGCCGTTTTAGATTTACAATTCGGTCATTCTCAGCGTGTGGGGTACGATGTTGCGGTTAAAGTGATCGAACAGCTGCGAAAAGTAGGTAATATTCACAAAAGAACCCCTGAACATGCAAGCTTAGGGGTATTGCGTTCTCCTGATATCCCATCGATTTTAGTCGAAACTGGGTTTATTAGTAATACAGCAGAAGAGCAGTTGCTAAAATCGAATGAATTCCAAGACAAAGTCGCAGAGGCTATCCATTTAGGGTTACGTCAATATTTCTTGGCAAATCCAATACAAGCAGCGCCACAATAAGGGGAAGGCATGGCAATACACATTCTATCCCCACAACTTGCCAACCAAATCGCAGCAGGCGAAGTGGTTGAAAGGCCAGCGTCAGTGGTTAAAGAGCTCGTTGAGAATAGTCTTGATGCAGGGGCAACGCGTATTGATATCGACATTGAGCGCGGCGGAGAAAAACTGATCCGTATTCGTGATAATGGCTGTGGTATCAGTAAAGATGAACTAACTTTGGCTTTAGCTCGCCATGCGACCAGTAAAATTGCCACATTAGATGACCTTGAAGCTATTATGAGTATGGGGTTTCGTGGTGAGGCGCTAGCGAGTATCAGCTCCGTTTCACGTTTAACCTTGACATCAAAGCCTGCAGACCAGACAGAAGCATGGCAATCCTATGCCGAAGGTCGGGATATGGAAGTGATGGTTAAACCCGCAGCGCATCCCAATGGCACAACGGTTGAAGTATTAGATTTATTCTATAATACGCCAGCTCGCCGTAAATTTATGCGCACAGAAAAAACCGAGTTCGGTCATATTGATGAAATTGTTCGCCGAATTGCGCTTTCTCGCCCTGATGTGGCTATCAACCTGACTCACAATGGGAAATTAGTAAAGCAATACCGAGCGGCTCATGATGAGGCTCAGCAAGAGAGGCGGCTTGGGGCAATTTGTGGAACGGGCTTTATGCAAGGCGCTTTGGCGTTGTCTTGGGAACATAGCGATCTTGCTATCAAAGGGTGGGTCGTTTCTCCATCAATGACGTCGGGCAGCGAAACACAATATTGCTATGTCAATGGTCGTATGATGCGTGATCGCCTGATTAATCATGCTATTCGTCAAGCTTATGAAGGGCATTTAGACGAAAATCAGCAGCCAGCTTATGTCCTGTATTTGACCATTGACCCTAAACAAGTTGATGTTAACGTACACCCAGCAAAACATGAGGTTCGTTTTCACCAAGCTCGTCTGGTACATGATTTTATTTATCAAGCGGTACGAACAGTATTATTAGAAGCCGCATCTATTGATGAGCTTCCGGGTATCGAGCCAGTGAATACAGAGCTGGAAAATCGGCCTTCTGCGGGAGAAAATTATTTTTCTTCTCCTAGTGTGGCTCCTAAGCAACATAAGGCAGAAAACAAGACGATAGTTGAAAATACCCTTCTAGAGCCTAAAACACCTTATAAGCAGGCTAGCCACTTAAAGGGTAATGCTGAAAATCACGCCTTTTCTTCGCCGAAATCAACGTCAGGTTTTTCAGAAAATGTACCAGCAAAAACGTTTGGCTCAACTTATGACAAAAAAGCAGGCGAACTGTATCAGAGCTTAATGTCCATTCCCGTTGCTCCTGAAGATAAAAAACCGCTTTTTCCAGAACGTAACCCGATCAGTTCGCCGCAAATATCCTCACAGCCTGTAGCAAAAAATGCGGATAACTACCTTTTTGGCAAAGTATTGACAATTTACGCAAAAAACTTTGCATTAATTGAGTCTTCGTTGGGGCTAATCCTGTTATCCTTAACGGAAGCTAATTATTTATTGAAGTTGTCACAATTGTCACCGAGTGGTGGAGCCTTAAAGCCCCAGCCATTGTTAATACCTCTAAAAGTGTCACTTAAAAATGATGAAATAGAGGTTTTACAGCGGTACAAGGAACAATTGACAATATTTGGTATCGAAGCCACGATATTACATGGAAAAGTAACAATTCATACGGTATCGTTACCATTAAGAACACAAAATTTATCACAGCTTTTTTCTGAGCTACTCGATTTTTTATCGAGAAAAGAAAGTGTCACTGACGAAGAGATAGCACAATGGCTCGCTAAAGCAGTTTCACAGGTTAAAACAGAAGAAAGTTGGAGTTTAGCACAGGCTGTTCAGTTGCTGGCTGATGTTGAGCGGGTATGCCCGCAGTGGGTAAAAAATCCCCCACCAACATTATTACAATTAATTAATTTACAATCCGTGGTAGCTACACTAACAAATGAGTGATTTAGCAACTCAGAAAAAACCTGACGCAATATTCCTAATGGGTCCAACGGCCTCAGGTAAAACCGCTTTGGCGATAGAACTTCGCAAGCATTTGCCTGTGGAAATTATTAGTGTCGATTCGGCATTAATTTACCGAGGGATGGATATTGGCACAGCAAAACCAACAACAGAAGAACTCAGCCAAGCTCCCCATCGTCTGATTGATATCCTCGATCCGTCTCTACCATACAGTGCTGCCGATTTTCGCCGTGACGCATTAAATGCCATGGCTGAAATTACCTCACAAGGTAAAATTCCGTTATTAGTTGGCGGCACAATGTTGTATTTTAAAGCCTTATTAGAAGGACTTTCACCTCTTCCTTCAGCTGACCCAGCAGTTCGAACTGAAATTGAACGCATTGCGAAAGAACAAGGGTGGGGAGAAATTCACCGTCGTCTTACTGAGGTTGACCCAGTTGCCGCGGCAAGGATTCATCCTAACGACCCACAAAGATTATCCCGTGCTTTAGAGGTATATCTCATTTCGGGACAAACTTTGACTGAAATGATACAAACAGCAGGGGAAGAATTGCCTTATAATGTGTTTCAGTTTGCTATTGCGCCACAAGATCGTAAAATTTTACATGAGCGCATAGAACAACGTTTTCATCTGATGATAGCTGCGGGCTTTGAAGAAGAAGTTCGCAAATTACATCAACGAAATGATTTACATGTTGACCTCCCTTCAATTCGTTGTGTGGGGTATCGGCAAATGTGGTCATATTTAGATGGTGAAATTAGCCATGATGAAATGATTTATCGGGGGATTTGTGCAACTCGCCAATTGGCAAAACGTCAAATTACCTGGTTAAGAAGCTGGGAGAATGTTCATTGGCTAGATAGTGAACAACCTCAGCAAGCGCTTAGCACCGTTATGCAGGTTATGCGTGCATAGGACTGATGTTTGTGTACAATTAGAACGTTAAGCGCAATTTTTGAGTAGTTACTTTTTGGAATCTAAAAGATTCTCTTTTAAAAACAACAAAATAAGGAAAACATAGAATGGCTAAGGGGCAATCTTTGCAAGATCCGTTCCTGAACGCATTACGTCGTGAAAGGGTTCCGGTCTCTATTTATCTCGTTAATGGCATCAAATTGCAGGGGCAAATTGAGTCTTTTGACCAATTTGTCATTTTATTAAAAAACACAGTTAGCCAGATGGTTTATAAACACGCTATCTCGACTGTTGTCCCTGCTCGCCCTGTTTCTCATCATAGCGGTACTGCGGGTAGCACTGGTAATGGTAATTACCATTCAGGTAACCCTGCAGCGCAAGATGGCGAAGTAACTGAGTAAGTTTGTACGCTAAAAGACAAGGAAAGCATGGGTAGGGAGACTGTACCTGTGTTTTTCCTTTGCAATTATTGTTTAGCCTAAGAGGTTACACCTTGTTTGATAGGTATGAAGGCGGTGAACTAGCTGTATTAGTCCATGTCTTTTTTTCTCAAGAAAAAGACGTTGATAATCTGGCAGAATTTGAGTCACTTGTGACATCTGCTGGGGTAAAACCAGTACAAATAGTCACGGGCAGTCGTAAAGCTCCTCATCCAAAGTTTTTTGTTGGGGAAGGTAAAGCAGAAGAAATTGCCCAAGCTGTTGAGGAAAGTGGTGCAGATGTGGTGTTGTTTAATCATACTCTAAGCCCTGCTCAAGAACGTAATCTCGAAAGGATTTGCCAATGTAAGGTGGTTGACCGTACAGGGGTAATTTTAGATATTTTTGCTCAACGCGCACGTACACACGAAGGTAAGCTTCAAGTTGAATTGGCTCAATTAAGGCATTTATCGACTCGCTTAGTGAGGGGATGGACGCACTTAGAGCGGCAAAAAGGCGGGATTGGTTTACGAGGTCCCGGTGAAACTCAACTTGAAACCGACCGCCGGCTATTAAGAGATAAAATTAAACAAATCTTATCTCGTCTTAGTCGGGTGAAAAAACAGCGTGAACAAGGGCGTCAAGCGAGAAGTAAGGCCGATATCCCGACTATTTCGCTTGTCGGTTATACCAATGCTGGTAAGTCTAGCTTGTTTAACCGCATGACGGCCGCTGATGTTTATGCTGCTGACCAGTTATTTGCAACACTTGACCCAACACTTCGTCGTATTGATGTAGAAGATGTTGGTGTTGTCGTTCTTGCAGATACTGTGGGTTTTATCCGCCATTTACCCCATGATTTGGTTGCAGCTTTTAAAGCAACCCTGCAAGAAACACGTGAAGCAACGTTATTGCTGCACGTTATCGATGCAGCTGACAATCGCTTGGATGAAAATATTCATGCAGTTGAAAGTGTGTTAGAAGAAATCGAAGCGGATGAAATACCAACACTTTTAGTGATGAACAAAGTTGATATGCTGGAGGATTTTGTCCCGCGTATTGACAGAGATGAGGATAACAAGCCGGTTCGTGTCTGGGTTTCAGCGCAAACGGGTGATGGTATCCCATTGTTGCTACAGGCATTGACGGAACGTCTTTCAGGTGAAATCGCACATGTTGAATTGCGTTTACCACCGAATGAAGGCCGTTTACGTAGCCGTTTCTATCAACTTCAGTCAATCGAACGTGAATGGCAGGAAGAAGACGGCTCAATTGGCCTTGAGGTGCGTATGCCAATGGTGGATTGGCGGCGTCTGTGCAAACAAGAGCAGCAATTACCTGACTACGTTATTTAATCGCTTTGGTTATTAATAATGCTTTGGCCGTTAATAATTTGGCCGTTAATAATATAGTTAGGCAATGGAATTGATATTAAGAGCCCTATCGCTCTTAGCCCTGAAAATCAATCATAAAGAATGGAGCTAAAACATGGCGTGGAATCAGCCCGGTAATGACGGACAAGACCGCGATCCGTGGGGAAGCGGCAATAAAGGCGGCAACTCTGGCGGGAACAAAGGTGGTCGAAAACGTGGGGCTTATGATCTCGACGATCTCTTTCGTAAACTAGGCAGCAAGCTTGGTGGAAATAAAGGCGGCGGTGGTGATGGTGATAATAAACAACCATCACAAATCAGCGGTCGTTTAGGTATGTTAGCTCTTGCTGCTATCGTTGTTGTATGGGCAGGTTCAGGCTTCTACACCATTAAAGAAAGTGACCGTGGCGTAGTATTGCGTTTTGGTGAATATAGTGGTGTTGTTGGGCCTGGTTTGAACTGGAAACCAACTTTCATTGATAGGGTCATTCCTGTCAACGTAGAAACAGTACGTGAACAAGCGACAAATGGCATGATGTTAACGTCAGATGAAAACGTGATCCGCGTTGAAATGAACGTTCAATATCGTGTTACCGACCCTGCGCAATATTTATTTAGTGTCACAAACCCAGACAATAGTCTGCGTCAGGCGCTAGATAGTGCTGTGCGTGGTGTAATCGGTCAGTCTGCGATGGAGCAAGTACTGACTACGAATCGTGCTTTTATCCGTGATGTTACACAAAAAGAGCTCGAAGCAACAATTGCACCATACAAGATGGGTATCACATTGCTTGACGTCAACTTCCAAGCAGCACGTCCACCTGAAGATGTTAAAGCGGCATTTGATGACGTAATCTCAGCAAGGGAAGAAGAACAAAAAACCATTCGTGAAGCGCACGCTTATCGAAATGAAGTTCTTCCACTGGCAAAAGGTAACGCACAACGCCTAATTGAAGAAGCTGAAGCGTATAAAGCGAGTGTGGTCTTCAAAGCAGAGGGTGAGGTGGCAAGTTTTGCGAAAATGTTACCTGAATATCGTGCTGCGCCAGAAATCACCCGTGAGCGTTTGTATATCGACACAATGGAGCGTGTGTTAAGTAATACACGTAAAGTGATTGCGAATGATAAGAGCAACAGCATGTTAGTGTTGCCGCTGGATCAAATCATGCGCGGTACAAATTCAGATGCGGCTTCAACGTCAAAAGCTAATCCGTCAGCAAGAATGGCGACGCCAAGCAATAGTTCGTCATCATCTGCTGCAACACCAGCACAGCCAAACAACGCTGTTCGTGGTGATGCTGTTAGAGTAGGGAGACAATAATCATGCGTAAATCGCTAATTGTTATCGTTATTGCCATCTTGGCAGTTGCATACGCATCTATCTTTATTGTTCCTCAAACTGACCGCGGTATCGTATTGCGTTTTGGTAAAGTTCTACGTGACTCTGAAAACAAACCGATCATTTATGAGCCGGGTCTGCATTTCAAAGTTCCATTTATTGAAACTGTGAAAATGTTGGATGCACGTATTCAGACTCTTGAAATTCAAGCTGACCGCTATCTGACAAGTGAAAACAAAGACTTAATGGTGGACTCCTACCTGAAATGGCGCGTGACTGATTTCAGTCGTTACTATGTAGCGACTGGCGGCGGCAACCCATTCCAAGCGGAAACCCTGTTAAAACGTAAATTTAGTGACCGTTTACGTTCTGAGTTTGGTCGTTTAAGTGTTAAAGACATTATCACTGATTCACGTGGCCGTTTAACTGTTGATGTGCGTGATGCTTTGAACAAAGGTACTGCAATTGACGACTCAACAAAAGAAGCGGATGCAGCGATTGCGGATGCAGCAAAACGTGTTGAAGAGGAAACGAACCTGAAGCCATTGGTTGTGAATGCAAACAGTATGGCGGCGTTAGGTATCGAGGTTGTCGATGTACGTATTAAACGTATTGAGCTGCCAAACGAAGTTTCTGAAGCTATCTATGCGCGTATGCGTGCAGAACGTGAAGCAGTTGCACGTCAACATCGTTCACAAGGTCAAGAAGAAGCGACTAAGATCCGCGCTGTTGCAGATAAAACAGTAACAGAAACGTTGGCTGAAGCAGAACGTACCGCCCTAACTTACCGAGGTGAGGGTGATGCGATGGCAACGAAACTGTTTGCTGATGCATTCAACCAAGATCCAGAGTTCTATGCGTTTATTCGTAGCTTGCGTGCCTATGAGCAAAGCTTCAAGAGTGGTGAAGACGTGATGGTATTAAGCCCAGACACTGACTTCTTCCGCTTTATGAAGGCGCCAACTAAGCTTCGCGCGACAGATTAATAACAAGCTAAGTTGCGTGCAACCTAGCAAAATAACTGTTAATCTATTAAAGAAAAGCCCGCTTCGGTGGGCTTTTTTTCGCCTGTCGTTTTAAGTATAGGATTTTTCAGGGAAAATTTGAGCTGCTCAACTGATGGCATTCATTTTGAGTTTACGGCAGAAATAAAAAATACCATTTTACTTGCTTTCCAGAAAAAAATTTTTGTATTGCCAAAATATCACTGGAACAGTTCATTTTTGATGGTAGAATTCATTTTTAAGCAACCGAGTGTATTTCAAAATGGGTAAGAACGTTGTCGTACTGGGCACCCAATGGGGTGACGAAGGGAAGGGCAAGATCGTTGACTTGCTGACAGAGCGTGCTAAATATGTAGTTCGCTATCAGGGCGGCCATAATGCTGGCCATACTCTTGTTGTAAACGGTGAAAAAACCGTTCTCCACTTAATTCCATCCGGTATTCTTCGTGAAAATGTCATCAGCATTATTGCTAATGGTGTTGTTTTAGCGCCAGACGCATTAATGAAAGAGATGAAAGAATTGGAAGACCGCGGTGTTCCTGTTCGGGAACGTTTACGTCTTTCTGAAGCATGCCCACTGATCCTGCCTTATCATATCGCATTAGATAATGCGCGTGAAAAAGCTCGTGGTTCCAAAGCGATTGGGACAACAGGTCGTGGTATTGGTCCTGCTTATGAAGATAAAGTTGCACGTCGTGGTTTGCGCGTTGGTGATTTATTCGATAAAGCAACGTTTGCAGAAAAATTAAAAGAAATCGTTGAATACCACAACTTCCAACTTGTTCATTACTATAAAGAACCTGCTGTCGATTACCAAAAAACGTTAGATGATATTATGGCTGTGGCTGATATCCTAACTGGCATGGTAATTGATGTTTCTGATCTGCTCTATAAAGCAAATCAGAAGAATGAATTAGTGATGTTTGAAGGCGCACAAGGGACATTATTAGATATCGACCACGGTACTTATCCTTATGTAACTTCTTCAAATACGACTGCTGGCGGTGTGGCGACTGGTTCTGGTTTAGGTCCTCGCTATGTAAACTACGTATTAGGTATCATCAAAGCTTACTCAACACGTGTTGGTGCGGGCCCATTCCCTACTGAGCTGTTTGACGAAGTGGGTGAGTTCCTGCGTGAAAAAGGCCAAGAATTTGGTGCAACTACAGGCCGTAAACGCCGTACTGGTTGGTTAGATATCGTTGCGATTAATCGTGCGGTACAAATCAACTCACTGTCAGGCTTCTGTATGACTAAACTGGATGTTTTAGACGGTTTAGAAGAAGTCAAAATTTGTGTAGGCTACCGTCGTCCAGATGGTAAAGTGTTAGAAACAACACCTTTAGCTGCTGATGAGTGGGATGGTTTAGAGCCAGTTTATGAATCAATGCCAGGTTGGAAAGAAACAACTTTTGGTGTGAAACAAAGAGAATTACTGCCACAAGCAGCTCTGAATTACATCGAACGTGTTGAAGAACTCACGGGTATTCCAGTTGATATTATTTCAACGGGCCCAGATCGTTCAGAGACCATGATCCTGCGTGATCCATTTGATGTTGAGTAATAACACTGACTGCGCCTTAAACGGGCGCAGTTTTTTTACTGCTTTACCTCCTTCCAATATGTCGCTTCTTTGATAAAACAGTCAAAATTCCCCATAATGATTGAATTAAGTCACTTTTGTGTGCAAATTCTGTGCAATTAAATGCATATTTGACCTGTGTTATACGTTAAACTGTATTTAGCAACATATAATTTATTAGCATGCTATATTTTATTCAGAAAACTGAATGTGTTGGGTTAGAAATAGTAAATGTGAATTTTAAAAGAAGTCACATGTTTTTAGGCCACTGATTTGCGGCCAACAGCGTTATAGCTAAAATTTTGAGGTGATTGTGCAACTGACTAGTTTTACAGATTATGGGTTACGAGCTCTTATTTATCTGGCTTCTCTGGGTGAAGGGAAAATGACCAGTATTACTGAGGTCACCGAGGTCTACGGTGTATCTCGTAACCATATGGTAAAAATTATTAATCAACTCAGTCACTTAGGTTATATTAAAGCCACTCGTGGCAAAAATGGCGGGATTACACTAGGACAACCAGCAGAATCAATTCGTATAGGGGACGTTGTTAGAGCATTAGAACCCCTGACTCTTGTTAATTGTAGTGGCGAGTTTTGCCACATTACACCTGCGTGTCGTTTAAAAGGTGTGCTACACCAAGCAATACAGCAGTTTTTACAAGAACTTGATCAATACACGCTGGCGGACATGGTGAAAGATAACAGCCCGCTCTATCAACTACTGCTTGATTAGCATTTGCGGTAGTTATGAATTCTGATGACAACGGAGGTAACGATGTCACAAGATCCTTTTCAGGAAAGAGAAGCAGAAAAATACGAGTCCCCAATTCCAAGTCGAGAATATATTCTTGACCTTATCTCGAAGCGTACTGCACCAGCTAACCGCGAAGAAATCGCACAATTATTGAATTTATCGACAGAAGATGAATTAGAGGCATTACGTCGTCGGTTAAGAGCCATGGAACGTGATGGTCAACTGGTCTTCACTCGCCGTCAGTGTTATGCATTACCGGAGCGTTTAGACTTATTAAAAGGGAAAGTCATTGGCCACCGTGATGGTTACGGCTTCCTACGTGTTGATGGTAAAAAAGAAGATTACTATTTATCTCAAGATGAAATGAAACGCGCCATGCATGGGGACGTTATCTTGGCGCAACCTTATGGGCAAGATCGTAAAGGGCGTACAGAAGTTCGGGTTGTTCGTGTGTTAGAGCCGCGTAATAACCAAATTGTTGGTCGCTATTTTATCGAATCGGGGATGGGGTTTGTCGTACCGGATGATAGCCGTTTAAGCTTTGATATTTTGATACCGAAAGATCGTGTTCTTGGCGCTCGAATGGGTAATGTGGTGGTGGTTGAATTAGTCACTCGTCCACAACGTCGCTCGCAAGCGGTGGGGAATATCATTGAAGTATTAGGCGAAACAATGGGCACAGGTATGGCGGTGGAAATCGCTTTACGTACTCATGAAATCCCACATTCATGGCCACCACAAGTTGAAAAACAAGTCGCTGACCTAAGTGAACATGTCCCTGAGTCTGCGAAAAAAGGGCGCGTGGATTTACGCGACTTACCGTTAGTCACGATTGATGGTGAAGATGCTCGTGACTTTGATGATGCAGTGTACTGTGCACCGAAGAAAGGCGGTGGCTGGCGCTTATGGGTGGCGATTGCGGATGTAAGCTATTATGTCCGCCCACAAACGGCTCTGGATACAGAAGCGCGTAGCCGCGGTAATTCGGTATATTTCCCATCTCAAGTCGTTCCTATGCTACCGGAAGTCTTATCGAACGGTCTGTGCTCACTTAACCCTGGTGTTGACCGCCTGTGTATGGTGTGTGAAATGACGGTGTCGGCATCTGGTAAGCTTTCTTCATACAAGTTCTATGAAGCGGTTATGAGTTCTCATGCAAGGTTAACTTATACAAAAGTATGGAAAATCTTGGAAGGAGACGAAGAACTGCGCGAGCACTATAAAGCGCTAGTGCCACATATTGAGCATTTGCATCAATTATATAAAGCACTTGATGCTGCACGTATTGAGCGTGGTGCGATTTCTTTTGAATCTGAAGAAGCGAAATTTATTTTTAATGCGGAGCGACGTATTGAAAGTATTGAGCCAGTAGAGCGCAATGATGCACATAAATTGATTGAAGAGTGCATGATTTTGGCTAACATTGCGGCGGCTCGGTTCGTTGAGAAAAATGAAGAGCCTGCATTGTACCGTGTGCATGATCGCCCTAAAGAAGAAAGCGTGATGAATTTACGCTCTGTTTTCAGTGAATTAGGGTTGACTTTGCCAGGCGGAATGAAGCCGGAGCCGAAAGATTATGCGCAGGTAATGAATGAAGTGGCTGAACGCCCTGATCATGAATTACTACAAACCATGATTTTACGATCGATGAAACAAGCGATTTATGATCCTGAAAATCGCGGTCACTTTGGTCTAGGTTTGAAATCGTATGCTCACTTTACATCACCAATTCGTCGTTACCCAGATCTGACGTTACACCGCGGGATAAAATATCTGCTGGCTAAAGAACATGGTCATTCAGATAAACGCTGGACGGAAACGGGTGGCTGGCATTCAGACATGGATAGCATGTTACAGCTTGGCGAGCACTGCTCAATGACTGAGCGCCGTGCTGATGAAGCAACACGTGATGTGGCTGACTGGCTGAAATGTGATTTCATGCAGGACCAAGTTGGCCAAACTTTTACAGGTTTAATTACTAGTGTGACCGGTTTTGGCTTCTTTGTTCGCCTTAATGATTTATTTATTGATGGTTTAGTGCATATTTCAACGTTGGATAATGACTACTATCGTTATGATGCGGTCGGTCAGCGATTAATTGGTGAATCATCAGGTACCACTTACCGTCTTGGCGATGAAGTGGAAATTCGTGTTGAAGCGGTGCATATGGATGAACGCACCATCGATTTCGCATTAATTTCAACCACTCGGAAAGCGAAAAACCCGGGCAAAACGGCGCGGGACAAAATGAAGCAAGAAGTTAAAAATGCTACGCGCCCAGCTCGTCGAAAAGCGGATGCGAGTAAAGATAAAAACTTCGAGCCTGATTCTGCATTTCGTCGTTCCGATAAAAAAGGAAAAAAAGCTGAGGCTAAGCCAGAGGCGAAAGGGAAAGGAAAAGGTAAAAAGCCTTCCGATAAAACCAGAAAAATTACAGCAAAATTAAAAGCTAAACGCGTTGCAAAAAAATCCCAAAAACAAGAGGGATAATGGTATTGCTGTAGTTATTAACCATCGTTATTAACCAAAGTGGCGCTAACACGCCACTTTACTATTTATTAATATAAATAAGAAATTTATGAGCGAAATGATTTATGGCATTCACGCAGTGAAAGCCTTACTTGAGCGTTCACCGCAACGCATTAAAGAAGTCTATATTTTGAAAGGTCGTGAAGACCGCCGATTAATGCCGCTGGTGCATGAAATCGAAGCATTAGGTGTTGTTGTTCAAGTAGCGAACCGTCAATGGATGGATAGCCAAACCGAAGGCGCCGTTCACCAAGGTATCATTGCGAAAGTATTACCGGGTAAACAGTATCAAGAAGGTGACCTGCCTGATTTATTGGAGAACACATCATCGCCATTTTTATTAGTATTGGATGGCGTAACAGACCCACATAACTTAGGCGCGTGTTTACGTAGCGCTGATGCCGCTGGCGTTCATGCTGTGATTGTTCCTAAAGATAAATCTGCTCAGCTTAATGCAACCGCGAAAAAAGTGGCCTGTGGCGCGGCAGAAAATGTTCCACTTATTCGTGTGACGAATCTGGCAAGGACATTGCGTTTGCTACAAGAATACAATGTATGGATTGTGGGAACGGCGGGTGAAGCTGACCATAATTTATACCAAAGCAAATTAACCGGCTCGATAGCCTTGGTTATGGGAGCTGAAGGCGAAGGCATGCGCCGTTTAACTCGTGAGCACTGTGATGAGTTAATTAGTATTCCAATGGCGGGCTCTGTGTCATCATTAAATGTGTCAGTGGCGACAGGGGTTTGTTTATTTGAAGCGGTGCGTCAGCGCTTACCTGTTTCTGTAGAAAAATAATATTTAATGTAAAACGGTATCCATCTCTTGAGTTTTATCTCAGGGATGGGTATAGTTACGCGTCAATTTTTTAGCCGCACTCAATAAGTTCCTTGCCTCCGCGGGCCGCGGTTAACCCAGACAGGAGGCTAATAATCCGTAAGGAGCAACTACTAATGCGTCATTACGAAATCGTTTTTATGGTCCATCCTGACCAAAGCGAACAGGTTCCGGGCATGATCGAGCGTTACAGTGCTGTTATCACTAACGCACAAGGTCAGATTCACCGTCTGGAAGACTGGGGCCGCCGTCAACTGGCTTACCCAATCAATAAACTGCACAAAGCACACTATGTTCTTCTGAACGTAGAAGCGCCGCAGGAAGCGATTGATGAGCTGGAAACTAACTTCCGCTTCAACGATGCCGTTATCCGCAGCATGGTTATGCGCTTAAAACACGCAGTAACAGAAGCTTCTCCAATGGTCAAAGCTAAAGACGAACGTCGTGGCCGTGACATGTCTGATGAATATCAGGATGAAGAAGTAGAAGAAACTGGGGATTCTGAAGAGTAATTGCGCAGGTGACCACTAATCGTTTGGTGTTAACAGGCACAGTCTGTAAAGCATTGATTCGAAAAGTGAGTCCGTCAGGCATTCCTCACTGCCAGTTTGTTTTAGAACATCGTTCACAGCAGCTGGAAGCAGGACTGTCAAGGCAAGCATGGTGCAGAATGCCCATTATCGCCAGCGGACAAACCTTACAAGCCCATACTCACAGTATAACGGTCGGCAGTTGGATTACAGTAAGCGGTTTCATTAGTACCCATCAAGGGCGCAATGGAATTAGCAAGATAGTCCTCCATGCCGAGCAGATTGATTTGATAGATTCTGGAGACTAGCCATATGGCACGTTATTTCCGTCGTCGCAAGTTCTGCCGTTTCACAGCGGAAGGCGTTCAAGAGATCGACTATAAAGATATCGCAACGCTGAAAAACTATATCACTGAAAGTGGTAAAATTGTACCAAGCCGTATCACCGGTACTCGTGCAAAATATCAACGCCAGCTCGCTCGTGCTATCAAGCGCGCTCGCTACCTGTCTCTGTTACCATACACTGATCGTCATCAGTAATTGGTACAGTCCATTAACGACTAATAGAGGATAAGGTAATGCAAGTTATTCTGCTTGATAAAGTAGCTAACCTAGGTAGCCTGGGTGATCAGGTTAACGTTAAATCGGGCTATGCTCGTAACTTCTTAGTTCCACAGGGAAAAGCTGTTCCTGCGACTAAGAAAAACATCGAATTCTTCGAAGCTCGCCGCGCTGAACTGGAAGCTAAATTAGCTGACGTTCTGGCAGCAGCACAGGCTCGTGCAGCAGCTGTTACTGCTCTGGGTTCTGTAACTTTAGCTTCTAAAGCTGGTGACGAAGGTAAACTGTTCGGTTCAATCGGTACTCGTGATATCGCTGACGCAATTACTGCGGCTGGCGTTCAAATCGCGAAAAGCGAAGTTCGCCTGCCAAACGGCGTTCTGCGTACTACTGGTGACCACGAAGTTCACTTCCAGTTACACAGCGATGTTTTCGCAGAGCTGAACGTTATCATCGTTGCTGAGTAATCAATAATGATGATATGCATCACTGGGTTATCCATGATGCGAATAAAAACACCGGCTAAGTCCGGTGTTTTTTATTTTCTAGACAATATTTTTGTATTTATTGATTAGCTAAGCATTGGTAGTCGAGTAATTCACCCGCAGAACCTAAGTTCAAATCCCAAAAATTCAATCGGTTGGCAAGTAATACCTTAGAACCATCTTTAAGCTGTACCATTGCTAGCCCAAAATTACCCATTTTATCGTGATGCTTGATGACATATTCGTTTAGTTGATGAAACGAATTTTCTACATGGGGTGAGCCTTCCGGAAATTTTTTGGCTAAGTAATGATGACCCGCTAGTTCAGAAGATAAAGAACCCCAATGTGTCGTTATTGTCGATGAAAGTTGATTAAGCGTTTCATTTATCTCAGGTTTTAAGCAGGCAATATGAATATGGAGTTGGTCTTGGGAGCGACCATATTGGGAGTTTACCGCAATGGCCAATAAATGTTCAGGAATTGGATGGGTTGTTTGTTGTGACAAACTGCCCCTTTCTTGCCAAGCGATAGCAAAATAGTCGGGTGAGTTTTGTTCCAATAATTGGCTAGATTCTATCCCTGTGATCTTTTCCGTCGGGATAATTAAGTTGTGTAAAGGCCCTTTTTTATCTTTGAATAATACATAGTGTTTTTCCTGTTCCACTTTCAAGCAGGGCAGCGTTGTTGGAAGTAATGGAATACATTGAGTATTAACGATGTTCCACAGCGCATTTGAATTGATCTTGAACCATGAAATAGAGCTAACAATCACGATAAGTAATAAAAGAGCCACACCTAAAAATACGTTAATCCATTTGCGCTTTAGCATGATAGTTTTTATCGCTTAACATGTTAGTGAGAGAGACTATTTATTATATATCGCTAAATTTATATATTGTTAAGCCAAGGTGGGGTAAATAGTGCAAATTCAGACTAAGTATTAGGGTAGCGGGATGCTACCCCAAAGTCGGTGTTTAAACTAAGGTGTACGGTAATAGCTTCCGTCACTTAACCGCGCGAAACTATAAGTTTTCCCATCAGAGCCGGTAGTTTCTAATAATTGAACTTCACCTTTTGTATTCGCTTTCAGACGAATTTTTTGCCCTTGGCGTAAATTACTCAGTGGTTTCTCCGCCCCTTCAACGCGTGCCATAATAAAAGCGTCATTGGCTTGTAAGTTATTATCACGAAAGAGTTGTGCGAGCGTCTTCCCTTTTTGTACTCGGTAGTTTTGCCATTCATTAGCAGAAGGGCGAGTTGTTTTGGGCTCAGGCGTTTTTTCTGGTGATGTTACCGTCGTAGGCTCATTAGGTTCAGGCTCATTAGGTTCTGGGATAATTTCGGGCTCAGTAGGTAAAAGAGGTGAATTATCTTCAGGTGCCGGCACGGGCTCTGGTATCGGCGGTGTAATAGTCGGTTCAGGCACAACCTCAGGGGTAGTAGGTGGTGGGATAACAATAGGCTGGTTTTGAACAATATCGCTGGGGGATTTTTCGCTTGCAGGCCAAAAAAAAGCGACCACGACAATTAAAGCGAGCAGTGCAATACCATAGCGATGAAATTTTGAAAGTTTAAACATCACTCCTCCTTGATGAGGCAATGAGTAAATTAGACCGTATTAATACGCATACTAGCACCCTTTTTAGGCTTTTTTAGCGTTGGGCTGAATTTTTCAGAGAACACTGAATAAATTTGTCGGGAATCAATCAGTTTTATTCTTTAGATTCATTGTTTGGGTTTACCCATAGGGATGGGGCTGCTATTCTTGGATTTTCTCAAAATCATATGGGTATTTTAATGGCAAACCAAAATTTCGATTCGGTAGAAGCTCAAGCGAGTTATGGCATAGGTTTACAAGTTGGGCAGCAATTATTAGAGTCAGGGCTAGAAGGTTTAGTGCCAAATGCAATTCTAGCAGGCCTCGTTGACGCTTTAGAAGGCAATATGCCATCGGTACCTGTTGAAACTCTGCACAAAGCATTGCGTGAAGTGCATGAGCGTGCCGACGCTGTTCGTGTATCCCGCCAGGCAGCATTAGCGGAAGAAGGCCAAAAATTCCTAGATGAAAACCAAAAACGTGATGGTGTTTCAACGACTGAGTCTGGCTTACAATTTTCAGTGATTAACCAAGGTGATGGTGCTATCCCATCTCGCTCAGACCGCGTACGTGTTCACTATACAGGGCGTTTAATTGATGGCTCTGTGTTTGATAGCTCAGTACAGCGTGGGCAGCCAGCAGAGTTTCCTGTAAGCGGCGTTATTCCAGGTTGGATTGAAGCATTGACCCTGATGCCAGTCGGCTCTAAATGGGAATTATATATCCCTCACCAATTAGCTTATGGTGAGCGTGGTGCAGGTGCATCAATCCCGCCATTCAGTACATTAGTATTTGAAGTTGAATTACTTGAAATTTTATAATTTCTGTTAGTTCAGTTCACAGCTAAAAAGCCTCATCGTCTTTGGACTTTGGGGCTTTTTTTATGGCGTTAATTTCACACAATTGCTACTCTTGCAGTAAAGGGTCATCAGAGAGGTGAATAATATGCTACAGCAAATTTGCGAATTAGCTCAAGAAGCGGGTTATGCGATTATGGAAACTTATAACGCGCAAGAACCTTTACAGGTTGAACACAAAAGTGATAATTCGCCTGTTACCGAGGCTGATATTGCCGCCCACAATGTGATTACCGCGGGCCTTGCTCGTATTGCTCCTGATATCCCCCAACTGTCGGAAGAAGACCCTCCTAAATGGCCAGTCAGGCAGAATTGGCAACGTTATTGGTTGATTGACCCATTGGATGGAACGAAAGAATTTATTAATCGTAATGGGGATTTTACGGTTAACATTGCCCTTATCGAGAACGGCGTACCAACGATGGGGGTGGTATACGCCCCAGCGAAAGGGCTGCTGTATTACGCTGAAGGTAATCAGGCATGGAAGGAAGAAGGTGGTCATAAGCAACTTATTCATGTGAATGATGCTAAGCCGCCAGTCATTGTTATCAGCCGTTCCCACCAAGACAATGAATTAATGGATTATTTAAAACAAATGGGTGAACACACGACAGTAGAAATTGGTTCTTCACTCAAATTTTGTTTGGTTGCGGAAGGAAAAGCACAGCTTTATCCACGTTTTGGGCCTACAAATATTTGGGACACTGCAGCTGGACATGCGGTTGCCATTGGTGCAGGGGCAAAAGTCGTTGATTGGCATGGAAAAACGCTCGATTATACACCTCGAGAGTCTTTCTTAAATCCAGGTTTTCGGGTGATTTTATTCTAAACATCAATAAAGGTTGGGAAGTGATTTCCCAACCTAATTAATAACTAATTATCTAGTTGCAGCACTTTGGCAGTGGCTGTACGAATATCTAAACAGGCTTTTGCATCCGTTTTTAAGTCAATCCCATAGGTTGGAATGATGTCTTTTAAACGTGTTTCCCATCCATCAGCTTTGAGTTGTTCATCAAAACACGTTTTTAATACGTTTAGCGCAATAAATGCCGCTGTGGAGGCCCCCGGAGATGCTCCCATCAATACAGTAAATGATTTATCCGCACTAGTAATCAGTTCTGTACCAAACTCTAAAACCCCTTTTTTATCATGGTCAGGCTTAATAATTTGTACTCGTTGCCCTGCAACCACCTCTTTCCAATCCTCATGCTGTGCTTCTGGGTAGAATTGTTGCAGCATAGCAAATTGGTGAGCAGAAGTTTGCAGGACTTGGCCCACTAAGTATTCTGCGAGTGACCAGTTATCTTTCGCAACCGCAAGCATTGGTTCAATGTTATTCAATTTAACCGATTCAAACAGGTCTAAATAAGAGCCGTGCTTAAGGAATTTACTCGAAAAACCGGCATAAGGCCCGAATAATAGAGAACGTTTACCACCAATAATACGAGTGTCCAAGTGTGGAACAGACATTGGTGGTGAGCCCTTGTCTGCTTTACCATAGACTTTTGCATGGTGGCGAGAGGCAATTTCTTCGTTATCACAACGCAGCCAGATACCACTGACAGGGAATCCACCATACCCTTTTCCTTCAGGGATCCCTGATTTCTGTAGTAATTCGATTGCTCTACCGCCTGCACCAACAAACACAAACTTCGCTGAAGTCATTGTTTTCTCGTGCGTGAGTAGGTTTTTAACTTCAATATTCCATCTGCCATCGGCGGTTTTTTTAACATCGATGGCTTCATGTTTATAGTGAATTGAAAAGCCGGACTGTTCGCTTAATTGTGCGATTAATAAATGCGTTAGCGCACCGTAATCGACATCAGCACCGGTATTAACACGGGTAACCGCAATCGCTTCTTTAGGGTCTCGACCTTCCATGATCAGAGGTGCCCACTCGTTGATCTGCTTTGGATCATCACTGTATTCCATGTTGTGGTAACAGTGGTGAGCAGACATCTGTTGGTAGCGTTGTTTCAAGAATTTTACATTGTCTTCACCCCAAACAAAGCTCATGTGTGGGCATGGGTGAATAAAGTCACGTGGGTCTTTAATTTTGCCTTTGGTGACCAGATAAGACCAAAGCTGACGAGAGAGATCGAATTCAGTATTGACTTCAAGGGCTTTACTGATGTCCACCGTACCATCTGGATTTGGTGGTGTATAGTTCATCTCACAGTTAGCGGCATGCCCTGTTCCCGCATTGTTCCACGGGTGGGAACTTTCTTGGGCACAGTCGTTTAGCCTTTCAAAAACGGCGATCGTCAGTGAAGGTTCAAGTTCTTTGAGAAATGTACCAAGCGTTGCACTCATGATCCCTGCACCTATGAGAGCAATATCGACATTCTCAGCAATGGGTTTGCTCATGATGCCCCCTATTTTTTTGTTGGAGTGAAGCAAAGATCGGTGCCTTCTTGATAGACAACATAAGCACGACGCCAAGGCTCATCACCAATAAGCCGCCATTTATGGCCTGTTCCTGTATTATCTTGCGCAAGTAAAATATCACCTGGATTGATGATAAATTTAGAACCATCTTTGGTTTCGAATTCTAAAGTGCCTGAAAGTGTAATGACATAGCGAGGAACTGGGTCTTGATGCCAATCAAAAGAGCCGCCAGAAACTGTTTCACGAAAGGTAAGCTCGTTGACTGCAATGGTAGGGGTTTGGTTATCGCCTCCTGCTATATTATTGAGCTCAAGAGTGCCCTCTTCAAATAGAGAATTTCCATCTTCTCCTGTCCACATACGAACGCAGCGTATCATTTTATTTAGCTCCTTAATCACCGACTGTAATGTATAACAATTATTTGATATTCATTAGATGCAAAAATAAGACTCTTAAAATGATGATATATAAAATTAATATTATTTGAATTTAAAGTTTTTTAGCGAGTAGGTCAAAGCTAAATATGTTTTATCTTGGCTTTATGATTTTATTTTTTAATTAAACAACAAAATAATAAAAGTTGATTGTCTTTTTATGATTTGTTTTATTTTTATCGTTCGTTTAATGACTGATAAAAAATAGGAGAGCTCACGATGACTTATTTTATCATTATGAGCTATAAGTATAGGATCAGCTTTTTAGAATAGAGTTTAGGGCGAGATATTGGATTAGCATAATGGTTTTACCATCAACTATTTCTCCCGTTCTTATCGCATCAACGGCTTTAGAGAAGGGCCACTCTAAAACTTCAATATCTTCACCTTCTTCTTCAAGCCCACCACCTGCGTTACGACGATTATTATCGCTATATTCAGCAATGTAAAAGTGGAGTTTTTCGGTGACTGAACCAGGGCTCATAAAGGCTTCAAAAACTTTTTGAATTTTATCGACTTTAAAACCCGTTTCTTCTTCTGCTTCAGCAATAATACGAGCTTCTGGTGAGGCGTTTTCTAGTAAACCAGCGGCGGCTTCGATCAGAAAATCAGAATAGCCATTAACATAAACAGGCATACGAAATTGACGAATTAAAATAATGCTATTTTTTATTTTGTTATATAACAAAATAACGGCACCATTGCCTCTATCATAGACTTCGCGCTCTTGTTGTTGCCAACTACCATCTCGACGTTGTAACTCATAAGTATATTTTTTTAAAATATACCAATTATCTGAAAGCAGTTTCTCACGAATATTCCGTATGTTAGGGAGTTTTACAGTCATTAAGCAGCCTTAGTAACCAAAAATGATTTTGTTAATTTAGCACTGTTAATTTCTGTATGAAATAGGATTTAGATGGGACCTGCTTTAGAGCAGATCCCATTGTAAACTTGCGGGTTATTTAATTATTTGGATTTGTTTAACTTCGACTTCTCTTGAATTCCAGTCTTTATCAATTTTACCGCGAATTTCAACTTTATCTTTTGGTGTTACATTTATGCCGTTCCAACGCTTTTCGCTGATTTCTAAATTAATAGTGCCAGTACCATCGGTGAATTCATAATGTTTATGGTCGAGTTGTTTAACGATATTCCCACGTAAAATAACCCAGCTGTCATCTGACATATCAAGTGCTTTTGCGACAGTCATTTCCCCACTATTTGGGCCGATGAAACCACCGGTTGGAGAGGTTTGGGCTGTTGTATTTGTGGCAGCGCCAGGGCCGTCAAACCCGCCATTTGCAGCGAAAACAGGTGCACTTGCGAGTGCAGCAACTAAAGCAATTACAGGTAATTTTTTCATCATCGGTATCTCCAAATTGGATGTAAACTTGTTTGTATGGAGGGTATTAAACCAAGTAAATCTTAACAGGATCTTAAGAAACTTAACTAACGAATTATATTTTTAATTTTGCCAATAATAGCTAGTCATATTATAGCTGATAGGATAAATATAATAATATTCTAATATGGGGGTAGATTATGCGAATTCTACTAATTGAAGATGACCGGTTAATTGGTGATGGCTTAAAAGTGGGCTTAACCCAATTAGGATTTACTATTGATTGGTTTATGGATGGTAAACAGGGGCAACTCGCTTTATTTGATGCACCTTATGACGCTGTTGTACTCGATCTTTCGTTACCAAATATTGATGGAATGGATATTTTGAAGCATTGGCGTAAGGAGGGGCGTGATGAGCCAGTCTTGATTTTGACGGCACGGGATGCTTTGGATCAGCGTGTTCAAGGACTTCAACAAGGGGCTGATGATTATCTTTGTAAACCATTCGCTTTAATGGAAGTCATGGCGCGTTTGCAAGCGTTGATCCGCCGTCGAAGTGGGCAATTATCTTCTAAACTTACGCATGGTGATGTCGAAATGGATCCAGTTGCAATGACGGTGACACAGCAAGGTGAACCTGTACAACTAAAAGGGAAAGAGTTTGCTTTACTTTCTTTATTTATGCATAACCCAAATAAAGTTTTTTCTCGCCCTTTAATTGAAGAGAAATTATATAACTGGGATGAAGAGGTCTCTAGTAACTCTGTTGAGGTACATATCCATCATTTAAGGCGTAAATTAGGCAATAAGTTTATTCGAACCATTCATGGTGTTGGTTATCGATTAGGTGATGATAAATGATGAAGACATTTAGTCTTAGGCTGAAACTCACTTTAATGCTGCTCTTGTTAGCTTTACTGACATGGGGGATCGCCAGTTCGTTAGCGTGGTACCAAAGCTATAAAACGATTAATGAGCTGTTTGATACCCAGCAAATGGCGTTTGCTAAACGGTTATCTGTTTTACCATCAGGCTTTGAATTGAGCCAGCCTTCACTGACTAAAACCAAAAAACTATTGCGAAAGAACCGTGGCCATCAAGATGACGATGCACTGGCATTTGCTATTTTTACACCAGGCGGCGAAATGGTATTAAACGACGGTGATAACGGTAGAGACATCGTCTATCAATTTAAGCGAGAAGGGTTTAGCGATGGGATGATCCAAGGAAGTGACGACCCTTGGCGTTTTGTGTGGCTAAAATCTCAAGATGGTCGATATATCATTGCAGTAGGACAAGAGTGGGAATACCGACAAGAAATGGCAACCGATATTATGGTTGCACAATTTATGCCTTGGTTGATTGCTTTGCCAATCATGTTATTACTATTTTTATGGCTGTTGACACGAGCTTTACGCCCATTGAAGGACGTAGCAAACCAGTTGTATCACCGAAAACCTGATGAACTAACCCCAGTACAAGTGACGCGAATTCCCAGTGAAGTAAGACCTATTATTGACTCTATGAATGTATTGTTTGGCCGTATTAATGAAATGTTTGCTCGTGAACGACAATTTACCTCGGATGCGGCTCATGAACTACGTAGCCCACTTGCAGCATTAAGGGTGCAGGCAGAAGTGGTGCAAATTGCAGGGAATAATGCAGATATCCGTAACCATGCAGTGGCTAATTTATCGGAAGGTATTGATAGGGCGACAAGGCTTGTTGACCAACTACTGATGTTGTCTCGGTTAGAGTCATCCACGCAACTTGATGATATTACAGTTGTATCTTGGCCTGAGTTAATTGAAGCGGCGATAAAAGATGTAGAGCCGGAAGCTAAAGAGCAGCAAACAACGATAATAAATACTTTAGTTGCTAGCCCCCCTGATTTTCAAGGTCAGCCATTACTACTCAATGCGTTGCTGAGAAATTTGCTCAATAATGCAATCCGTTATGGAAAAATAGAGGGGCGAGTGGAGATTATTTTGTATGCTGATCACCTTGAAATTCAAGATGATGGTAATGGCGTGACACCTGAAGTTTTACGGCGGTTAGGTGAGCGCTTCTATCGCCCGCCGGGACAAGAAAAAACTGGGAGTGGCTTAGGGCTCTCTATTGTTAAACGGATTGCGCAATTGCATCATTTACAAGTTATTTTTACTCATGGCGTTAATGGGGGCTTTTGTGCCAAAGTGTATTGGAATGAAACTAAAACGTGATAATGAGCACATTAATTATGATTGTTTATTAAAATAATAATCATAATTATGCATATTTAATGTAAGGGCATTTTAGCATAACTCACTATTTTTAACTCAAGTGAGATAGGGCTAACTACCTGTCGTGTGTGAGAAATTGTAGTGTGCGAAATTGCGCACACTACATACTAACTTAGTAACAGCAAAAGGTAGACGTTATTGGTTTAGTGATGAGACTAACAAACTAATGACTTTTTGAACTTCTTGGGTATTTAATTCACCATCTTTGAAAAACAACACTTTCCCTTGATTATCCAATACGATAATTGCTGAGCTTTCTGGTTTCAAGCCCCATGCGTTCTTCACCGTACCTTCGCTATCAACAATAAATTGTGAATATGGAAACTCTTTTTTGCTATCTTCAACGCTGTTTTTCACAAATACACCCGTACCGAAAATTGCATCATCGGTATTAATGATTGTTGTTGTTTGATAGCTATCATGAGGGAACTTGGCTTGCTTGATAGCCTCAACTAAGGGGGCATTGAGTTCTTTTGCTGAAGAACGGCCAGCAATGTGTTGGATAGTACGCACCTTTCCAACGAGCTGTTGGCTTTTCCACGGTTGATAATCCAATTTCCCGTCATTATTCATGACAAGCTCACCCTTGTCACTGACAGAAACAGCAGGAACAGATTGATTTAATTGAATATTTTCTGCAGAAGCTACTGCAGATACCCCAAGCAAGCATATTAAAAGTAAATAATTTTTTATCATAAAAGCCCCTTGATTGATTATTTTGCCATGTGAGCCTAGTGGTTTGTCTGATGACTACTATTTATAGCATAGCTCATCGGATGAGTTACAAGAGGTAATTTAACATTTTTTTAAAATTTAGAATAAAAGCAAAGTTTATGGGGTTTTAACAGTTAATTTACAGTGTCATGTTATGTCAGTAAATTGAATAAAACTGCAATTTTAGAACCAAAATGAAAATTTCTGGTCTATGATTATTGTACGGTATGAGTTATTGAATATCGTAAGAACAAAGGGGAGGCAAAGTTCTAATGAAAATTTTTAACCGTTATAACCCATCTAAGATTGCTCTTTACGTCAAAACGCTATTCCGTGGCAGGCTCTATATTAAGGATTTTGGGGCATTTGAGTTTAACTATGGGAAAATTCTACCACCTAAAATCAGTGATAAGCGCCATTACAATGTGATGAGTGAGGTCAATAAACAGGTTTCATTATTGCAGGCAGAACTGGGGTAGGTTAATCAGCAGTTTTTGGTTAACAACGCGCCACATAGGTGGCGCATTGAAAGAAACGGCTTCGCTATCAAGCATTAATGTCCTGTATCTTTTGTTTGTTGTTTTGCGCCAGCCGTTTCAATAGTATTTTTTCCGGGTTGTACAACGACAGGTGATGGCGCTGTAGTCAGGCGAGTTACGAGTAATTGGTCAATTTTGTAATTATCAATATCGACGACTTCAAATTTATAGCCCGCATATTTCACATAATCTGTCCGTTTCGGCATTCTTCTTAGCCGGTACATCATAAACCCTGCGATGGTTTCATAGTTGCTAAAGTCAGGGAAATCATCAATATCTAAAATGCGCATCACATCTTCAATTGGCGTTCCGCCTTCAACTAACCACGAATTCTCATCACGTACTACGATTTGCTCTTCTTGCCCTGGGCCAATTAAGTCCCCCATTAAAGTGATCATTACATCATTGATGGTAATGATACCCATGACTAATGCATATTCGTTGAGAATAACAGCAAAATCGACGGCATTTGTTTTGAATGCTTCTAAGGTATCTGATAATGAGAGGGTGTCAGGGATCATGAGCGTATTTCTAATGTGAACACCATCTTTTAAGCTTAAGCTTTGCCCATTGAGTACACGGTTAAGTAATTCTTTCGAATCAACATAACCAATAACTTGGTCAATACCCCCTGCACATACTAGAAACTTAGAATGTGGCTGGGTTGAAATTTTATGTTTGATGCTTTCTTCTGACTCGTCTTTGTCAAAATAAATGATACTTTCACGCGGAGTCATCGCTGATGGTACAGTACGTGATTCCAGCTCAAACACGTTCTCAATTAATTCGTGTTCTTGTTTACGTAACACACCCGCTACAGCACCTGCTTCAACGACCGCAAAAATATCATCAGAAGTGATATCTTCATTACGTGATGTAGGTAATTTGAATAATTTAAAAAACAGGTTCGCAAGGCCATTAAAAAACCAGACGAATGGGCTCAGTACCACTAAACAGAAGCGCATCGGATTCACAATACGAATTGCAATGGCTTCAGGTTTTACCATACCAATGCGCTTAGGCGTTAAATCAGCCACTAAAATAAACAAGCTTGTCACAATGGTGAATGACAGGATTGATGAAACTTGTTGAGCCCAGCTTGGGGATAAAAATTGAATAAAGATATCGTACAAAGCTGGAGAAAAAGCAGATTCCCCCACAATACCGGCAAGGATAGCAACGGCATTTAAACCAATTTGAACGACGGTAAAAAACATTCCCGGCATTTCTTGTAATTTAAGCACGCGAGCCGCATTAATGTTGCCTTCGTCGGCCATAAGTTTAAGTTTAATGCGGCGGGAAGCTGCCAGAGAAATTTCTGACAAAGAAAAGAATGCGCTAATTGCACATAATAATAGAACAATTAATAAACTGTTGAGCATAAGTTATCCAGCCAATCAAAGGAAGAATCCATAAAATTCAAAAATCTCTGAAGGCATAGTCTCGTGTATTTAAATATATTGAGTATGCAAATATATGTTGCGCAATATGCGCAAATTGTTGATATGTTGCATTAGTATAGCACTGAGGTGATTTATCTGCCTAGATATTCATCATCATTCAAGCTGCTTTAAGTCATATTGAAAAGCAACTTGAATGGTTGAGAAGATGAACTCACTGTATTAAGTTATTGATTTATTTGTTTAACGAAGGTGGTAAACAGATACCAATCCCTCCTAATCCGCAATATCCATTCGGGTTTTTGTATAAGTACTGCTGGTGGTAATCTTCGGCAAAATAGAAAGTGTCTAAGGGCGCTATTTCGGTCGTGATTGCACGAGAGTCATGCTGCGCTTTCATTGCATTTTGGTAAGCTTGCAGTGTTTCCATCGCTTGCTGGTCTTGCTCATCTGACACAGTATAAATTGCGGAACGATATTGGCTTCCCATGTCATTTCCTTGGCGCATGCCTTGTGCAGGGTCATGGTTTTCCCAAAATAATGTCAATAGTTGAGAGTAACTGATAACTTGCGGATCAAAAACGACACGAACCGCTTCTGCGTGGCCAGTTCGTCCAGAGCAAACTTCCTCGTAGGTCGGGTTAGGGGTCACTCCACCACAATACCCAGCAGAAGTTGAATAAACCCCAGCTTGCTGCCAAAATAATCGTTCAACTCCCCAAAAACAACCCATGGCAAAATAAGCAATTTCCATATTCTTAGGAATAATCTCAATCGAATGATGGTTAAGCGCATGATATGGTGAGTAAGTCATAGCAGTTGCTCTGCCGGGCAGAGGTTGTGCAATACTTGCAGAGTGAAATTTATTAAAAGGCATAATGATTCCTATATGTATTGACCACACAAATAATCTAAAAATAGGGATAAAAACTTGTGTATATGGCGAATTTTACTCAAAATAAATTGATATGAAGTATTTAGTCAATCGAACAATCACCTTAGGAGTAGGCGTGTCGAAATACCCTCTAATTTGTTTTCTCTGCCTAACTGCGGCAGTGCCAGTGGTACACGCAGCTAATCTTCGTCTTAATATTGAAGGCCTTGAAGGACAACTTAATCAAAACGTTCGAGTACAACTGTCTAATATATCGCAAGATGAAGTTGTGCCAAATGGTCGTTTTCGAGCCCGTGTTGAGAAAGCAATTAAAGAAGGTTTAAAGCCTTTAGGTTACTACCAACCCACGGTTGAATTTAGCTATGAAGAAAAAACCCCGCCTGCTCGTTCCGTTTTAACCGCCAAGGTCACTCCTGGAGAACCTATTTTATTGAAGGGAGTGACTGTTGAATTGCAAGGTGGAGCAAAAACGGATCCCGACTATGAAAAGATGCTCAAACAATATACGCCAAAGCTTGATACAGTTCAAAATGATGGCGAATACGAAGAATTTAAAGGACGCTTTAGTAGTTTAGCTGTTCGCAAAGGTTATTTTGATGCGATGATGGAGAAAAGCCAACTGGGTATTTCTCTTGATCACCATGCGGCTTATTGGGATTTTGATTTTAACAGTGGTGAACGTTATCGGTTTGGTGCAATTTCTTATTCAGGTTCACAAATCCGAGAAGATTACCTGAATAACCTAGCCCCTTTTAAAAAAGGGGAATACTACACATCAGAGCAACTTGCTGAGTTTAACCGTCGGTTAGCTGAAACAGGTTGGTTCTCTTCTGCAATTGTGACACCGCGTATTGTGAGTGCGCGCAAAGCAAATTCTTATGAGTTACCGATGGAAGCGGTAATGACCCCTAGAGCGAAAAACTTTATTGAGCTTGGGGGAGGCTATGCCACCGATGTCGGCCCTCGCGTTAAAGCCACATGGAATAAGCCTTGGATTAACTCTCGTGGGCAGAGTTTAACGTCAAATATTAGTTTATCCCAACCAGAACAATTAATTGATGCGAGTTATAAAATTCCATTAAAAGCGAACCCGCTTGAGCAATATTATGCGGTTCAAGGGGGCTTTAAACGGACAGATTTGAATGATACACAAGCGAATACAACAACCTTGAATGTGTCTCGTAACTGGGATTATTCATCCGGTTGGCAATATGGCGTAAACATGCGTTGGATGCTGAGTAACTTTACCCAAGCTAACGTGACGAATACGACGATGTTGCTGTATCCCGGGGCCTATGTAAGCCGCATTCGCCAACGCGGCGGTGTGATGCCAACATGGGGAGATAGTCAACGCTATTCTATTGATTATTCGAATAAAATTTGGGGTTCAGATATCGACTTCGCTGTACTACAAGCCAAAAATGTATGGATCAGAACGCCATGGGAAGGTCATCGCTTTGTCGTTCGTGGAAATATCGGTTGGATTGAAACCAATGACTTCGACAAAGTTCCACCGGACTTGCGTTTCTTTGCGGGTGGTGACGGCAGCGTGCGTGGATATGGTTATCAAAAGATCTCGCCAGAAGATAGTAAAGGTAAGCTGACAGGGGCATCAAAATTGGCGGTAGGCTCTGTGGAATACCAATATAACTTTACAGGAAATTGGTGGGGAGCGACCTTTATTGATAGTGGTGAAGCCGTTGATAACTTTAAAGATAATGATTTTAAAACGGGTGCGGGAGTCGGTATCCGCTGGGTCTCACCGGTTGGTCCAATAAAATTAGACTTAGCAAAACCTATCGGTGATCCAGATAACAACAAAATACAGTTTTATATCGGCTTGGGGACTGAGTTATGAGGTGGTTGAAGTGGCTAAAATGGACCAGTCTTTCCATTTTATTAATTCTCGTTCTGGTTGTTGCCGCACTCAGTTGGGTGATTGGAACGCAATCAGGTCTTCACTTTGCATTAAATACAGCGACACGTTTTGTTCCTGAATTAACCATTGATAAAATTGACGGTGATATTAGTAACTTAACGCTAAGTGGCGTTAAATATCAAATGCCGGGAGTTGATGTTAATGCGGGGAAATTAAATTTAGCGGTACGTCTAGGTTGTTTAACAAGCCGTGAGCTATGTGTCGACAACTTAGGCACGGAAAATGTTACTGTTACTGTCGATACCACCCAATTTCCCCCTGCTGAAGAAACGCCACCATCTGAACCTTTGACTGAACTCAAGGCGCCTTTGACTATTCGTTTGAATCAATTGGCTTTGGTTTCAACGCACGTCAATGTGGATGGTATGGATATTGATTTAGCTAAATTTACCACAGGGGTCACGTGGGAAGGGAAAGCGATCACTATTATTCCAACTGATATCATTGATTTGGCGATTAATTTACCTGAAACCAAATCAGATGCCGTCGCTGAAGAAAAACAGCCAGAGCCAACGCCGATAAATGAACAAAAATCATTGGCAGATGAATTAAAAGCGCTATTTTCTAAACCGTTACTTGCTGAATTACCCGAAGTTATTTTACCTGTTGATTTGAATGTCGACGGTATTAATGCTTCGAATTTTCAATTAACGGGTGCGACTGATCTCAAAATTAACCAATTGCACCTGAGTCTTTCAAATGAAGGGCAACAAGTTCTCGTTAAACAGTTAAAAGTCGATGCACCGCAGGGGAATATTGCGTTATCTGGCACGGCGACCTTGCAAGATAAATGGCCAGTCTCATTGTCAGTCGTGGGGGAAAGCCGTTTAGACGATTTAGATGGGCAAAAGGTAGATCTCTCCTTAAAAGGCGGTTTGATTGATGAGCTAAAATTGGCATTGAATTTACATGGGCCAATTAATGCAAAACTAGATGCAGAAACGGATTTGTCACAAGCAGACCTGCCTATTTTGCTTACATTAGAAAGTGATAAGTTAACGTGGCCGTTAGTGGGGGATGCGCAATATCAACTCGATGGGACACGTCTGCGCCTAAATGGCCGGCCATCGGCTTATGATATGTCTGTACGCTCAGCGATCACTGGGCAGGATCTCCCTCCTTCTACCTTGCTATTAGATGCGAAAGGTAATGAAGAGCAAATTAATTTAACTCGCTTACGTTTAGCCGCTTTGCAAGGTAATGCGGATATTACTGGCGTTGCGGACTGGAGCAAGGCGATTAGTTGGAATGCAGTATTGACTCTTTCGGGTATTAATACGGCAAAACAGTACCCTGAATGGCCTGCTAAAGTGGATGGCAAAATTGCCACACGCGGAAGTTTATACGGTGGCAGCTGGCAGTTGGATATTCCTGAAATTATCTTAGACGGTAATGTTAAAAATAATCTTTTAAAAGCACGGGGTAAAGCCAAAGGTAACGCAGCAGGCCAATGGGATATTCCGAACTTTAATTTGGCATTAGGTAAAAACAATGTTGATGTAAAAGGTTCTCTTGCCGATAAATGGAATCTTGATGCCAAAATTAATGCCCCTGCACTCAATGGTTTGCTACCGGGCTTAGGTGGTGTGATTGCGGGTGATGTGAAATTACGTGGTAATTTACAAACACCAGAAGCCCTTGTTGACCTTACGGCACGCGGTGTGAAGTGGCAGGATGACCTTGCTATCGAAAATGTTGTTATCAAAGGAAATGTGGCAACAGGCGAACAAATTAAAGGGGATTTATCCGTTGTTCTGCGTCAGCTAAAACAAGGCGATCTTGTCGTCAATAACCTGACTTTAGATGCGAAAGGCAGTGAAAAACAGCACACTTTAAAATTAAATATGAAGGGTGAGCCGGTTTCTGGGCAATTAGCATTAGCGGGGAGTTTTGACCGGCAGACTGAAGTGTGGAAAGGGAATTTAACCAATACCTTATTTGATACGGTGGTGGGTGAATGGCGCTTAAACCAAGCAATGTCACTCGATTATGCCAACCAAACACAAGAAGTGACCATTGGCAGACATTGTTGGGTTAACCCGAATGCCCGTTTGTGTGTACCAAAACCGATTAAAGCGGGTAAAAGTGGTAGCGCGGATATCGTGCTAGAACGTTTTGATCTCGCAATGCTTAAACCATTTATGCCACAAGATACTCGAGTCAGTGGCGTATTTACGGGTAAAGCCAATGCCATTTGGAAAGCGGATGGCAGCATGCCACAAGTGAAGCTGGACTTGCGAGGAAATGATGTCAAAGCGGTTCAGTTCGTGGATGGAACCCGTTTGCCTATTGCTTTTGATACCTTAACGTTAAGTGCTGGGTTGAAAAATGGTAAGGCTGACCTTAGTTGGTTATTTGGGTTGGCTAATAACGGACAGATGCGCGGTAACATCCAAGTGTCTGATATTGAGAAACGTCGCTTGTTGTCGGGTAATGTTGAAATTAATTCGGTGACATTAGATTTAATCAAGCCGTTACTGGGCCAGAAGGAAGTGGCGAATGGCCGTTTAAGTGGAAATCTACGCTTAGGCGGGTCAGCGAATAACCCGTTATTAAATGGTAATTTAGCGCTTTCGAGTTTAGAAGTGAGATCTGCAATGATCCCGTTTGATATCAAAAGTGGTCATTTAGGTGTTAATTTCAACGGCACGAGCTCAGTCATGAATGGTCAGATAAACACGCCAGAGGGCTATCTGAACATTGATGGTGACGCAGATTGGCGCAATATTGATGCATGGCGTGCAAAAATCATGGCGCGAGGTAATAACCTCCGTGTTTCTTTACCTCCGATGATCCAAATTGATGTTCAACCGGATATTGTATTTGATGCATCACCTTCGGTACTCACGTTAAATGGTACGGTCAATATTCCATGGGCTCGAATTACTGTTCAAGAGCTCCCTGAGTCGGCGGTAAGCGCATCTTCAGATGTGGTGATGTTAGATAGCAACTTACAGCCAATTGAACAAAAAGCGCCATCCATTCCTATTCAGACCAATTTGGATATTAAAATTGGTAACGATGTTCGATTGGATGCGTTTGGCTTAAAAGCGCGCCTGACGGGTTTATTGAAAGTGGTTCAAAATATCCATGGCTTGCACATCAATGGTCAGGTGGATATTCCAGCTGGTCGTTTCCGTGCTTATGGGCAAGATTTGATTGTACGTAAGGGGCAAATTCAGTTCTCAGGCCCTGCGGACCAACCATTCTTAAACTTAGAAGCTATACGTAACCCAGACAACACGGCAGATGGCGTGATTGCAGGGGTGAAGGTCACTGGGCTTGCAGATAAACCGAAAGTAGAAATATTCTCTGAACCGGCGAAAACACAACAAGAAGCGCTGTCTTACTTATTAAGAGGAGAGGGCTTAGACAGTGGGGACGCAAATGGTTCACAAATGACATCTATGTTAATAGGCTTAGGTGTAGCACAAAGTGGGCAACTCGTGGGCAAAATTGGTGAGACATTTGGGGTCTCTGATTTAGCCGTCGATACCCAAGGTGTGGGGGATGGTTCTCAAGTCGTTGTAAGTGGTAAGATCACTAATGATTTACAAGTGAAGTATGGAGTTGGTATCTTTGACTCATTGGCGACGTTAACTTTACGTTATCGATTGATGCCAAAACTGTATTTAGAAGCTGTGTCTGGTGTTAATCAGGCATTGGATCTCCTTTACCAATTTGAGTTTTAGATTATGCGTGTAATTGTTTATGGCAGCTTAAGACAAAAGCAAGGAAATCATCACTGGATGACTTATGCCCAGCTACTTGGTGAGCATAAGCTAGAAGGCTATGAACTGTATGATCTTGGATATTATCCAGCGGTTGTCAAAGGAGATGGGGCGATAGAGTGCGAAGTTTATCGAATCAACCCGTCCATTTTGACAGAGTTAGATGAGCTAAAGAAAAATTCTCAAGACTATGTGAGGGAGCTCATCCCAACGCCGTATGGCAATGCTTGGATTTATCTATATAAACATTCCGTTGATGGTCTACGCCAAATAAAAAGTGGCGACTGGTTGAAACGTGATGAAGAAAAGTAGCTATCCAATATTATATTGAATGCTATAGTTATATAGGACGCCAGCTATGATAGCTGGCGTTTTTTATAGATTAATTAACTGATTACAACCCATAAAAAAAGCCCTGGTATTAACCAGAGCTTTCATAATCTCCCTATAGGGGGATTATTTTTTTGCAGCGCGTTCGAAAGATTCGATGATCTCTGCTTTTGCAGATGCCGCGTCTTCCCAACCATCAACTTTAACCCACTTACCTTTTTCTAAATCTTTGTAATGTTCAAAGAAGTGAGTAATTTGAGCACGCAGTAATTCTGGCAGGTCGTTCACATCTTTAATGTGATCGTATTCTTTGCTTAATTTAGTGTGCGGAACAGCCACTAATTTTGCATCTTCACCAGACTCGTCAGTCATTTTCAGTACGCCAACAGGACGGCAACGGATGACTGAGCCTGGTTGTAATGGGTATGGAGTTGGAACTAATACATCAACTGGGTCACCATCTAAAGACAGGGTATTGTTGATGTAACCATAGTTGCATGGATAGAACATCGCTGTTGACATGAAACGGTCTACAAACAGCGCACCAGACTCTTTATCAACTTCATATTTGATAGGATCTGCGTTCGCTGGGATTTCGATGATAACATAGATATCTTCTGGCAGATCTTTACCTGCCGGTACATTGTTCAGGCCCATTTAAATGTATCCTTTGTGTGAATAATGAATTTACTCATTTTAATTTGTCACTGGCATCGCATTTATTGCCGCCTTTAGGCAAATTAAATAATAGAGTAGATAGCGTGAGGGACATTATAGCCGTAAAAGGGGACAAAACTCACTAGTTGGTGAAAAAAAGGGACAAAAAAGGCGGGAAGCCCCGCCTTATAATTAATGAATTAGATTATTCCGTGTCAGGGAATTCACGCATAAATGATTCTGCTTTTTCTACCATCGACTCAGTTCCGACAAAGAACGGCGCACGTTGGTGTAATTCGCTAGGTATGATATCTAAAATGCGGTTTGCTCCGTCACTGGCTTTACCACCGGCTTGTTCTGCTAAAAATGCAATTGGGTTACATTCGTACAGAAGGCGCAGTTTCCCATTTGGATGGCTTGCCGTACTTGGGTAAATATAAATTCCCCCTTTGAGCAAGTTACGATGGAAGTCTGCAACCAAAGAACCGATATAACGTGTGGTATACGGGCGATTTGTTGCTTTATCTTCTTCTTGGCAGTATTTAATGTACTTTTTAACACCCATCGGGAACTTAATATAGTTACCTTCATTGATGGAGTACATTTTTCCTTCTGATGGGAACATCACTTTTTCATGAGACAAGCAGAACACGCCCAATGATGGGTCGTAAGTAAACGCATGTACACCAACACCAGTGGTGTAAACCAACATCGTTGATGAACCGTAAACCACGTAGCCCGCAGCCACTTGGCGGTTACCAGGTTGCAGGAAATCCGCTTCTGTAACCGGTTGGCCAATTGGTGTGATACGATGGTAAATTGAGAAAATTGTTCCAACGGAAACGTTTACATCGATGTTTGAAGAACCATCAAGTGGGTCCATTAAAACAACATATTTTGCGTTTTCTGCGCGGTCTCCTTCGAAAATGACAATTTCATCTTCTTCTTCAGAGGCGATACCGGCGACTTCTCCGCGTGCTTTTAAAGCCGCTTTCAGTTTTTCGTTTGCATACAGGTCAAGCTTCATCTGAACTTCACCTTGAATATTCGAAACACCGTTAGTGCCAAGAATATCGACAAGTCCAGCTTTATTAATATCACGATGGATAATTTTAGCGCCCAGTTTGATAGCTGATAATAAAGAAGTCAGCTCACCTGTTGCATGAGGAAAATCTTGTTGCTTTTCGACGATGAATTCGCCTAATGTTTTCATGACGAAGGTCCTGAATAAAATTGACAGAGGTTTTGCGGGGCATTTACCCTCGCGCGGGAAGAGTTTAACTAAATAAAAAAAAGATTAATAGGTTAATGCATTTATAAACCTGTTTTTGATGGGTAGAATAGTGACCAACCTCATGCTAATTGGATGAAAAAGAATGCACATACATATTTTAGGTATATGCGGTACCTTTATGGGAAGCTTAGCAATATTGGCTCGTTCTTTAGGACATAAAGTGACGGGTTCGGATGCCAATGTGTATCCACCGATGAGCACATTGCTTGAAAATCAAGGGATTGAGCTTATTCAGGGGTATGATCCGGCTCAGCTTGACCCAATACCGGATATGGTGGTGATTGGTAATGCAATGACGCGTGGAAACCCTTGTGTTGAAGCCGTATTAGAAAGAGGTTTGCCGTATACTTCTGGCCCACAGTGGCTCCATGACTATGTGTTACCGGAACGTTGGGTACTGGCTGTGGCGGGGACCCATGGTAAAACGACCACCGCGGGGATGCTTGCGTGGATCTTAGAAGACTGCGGTTACAAGCCAGGTTTTCTAATTGGTGGTGTCCCAGGTAACTTTGATGTCTCCGCTAAGATTGGTGAAAGCCCGTTTTTTGTCATCGAAGCTGATGAATATGACTGTGCATTCTTCGATAAACGTTCTAAATTTGTTCATTACAGCCCGAAAACCTTGGTATTGAACAACCTTGAATTCGACCATGCGGATATCTTTGAAAACCTCGAAGCGATTCAAAAACAGTTCCATCATCTTGTACGTATTGTGCCCGCCAGTGGCAAAATTTTCACACCGGACAACGACAATCATTTAAAACAAGTGATTGGAATGGGCTGTTGGAGTGAACAAGAGCTGGTGGGTGGGGAGCATGGCGAATGGCAAGCTGAGAAGCTCAGCCACGATGGCAGCCATTTTGCGGTGTATTACCAACAAGAAAAAGTTGGAGAAGTCACTTGGTCACAAGTGGGTAACCACAATATCCAAAATGCATTGATGGCGATTGCAGCGGCTCACCATGTGGGCGTTCCAGTAAAAGAAGCTTGTCTCGCCTTAGATAGTTTTATCAATGCACGTCGTCGTCTTGAGCTACGAGGCGTTGAAAATGGTGTCAGCGTTTACGATGACTTCGCACATCATCCAACCGCTATTTTGGCGACGTTAGAAGCACTTCGCAGCAAAGTTGGGGGAACTTCACGTATTCTTGCGGTGCTCGAACCTCGCTCGAATACGATGAAAATGGGTATCAATAAAAATGATATTGCGCCTGCGCTTGGCCGTGCAGATGAAGTGTTTCTTTTCCAACCCGCCAATATCCCTTGGATGGTGACAGACATCGCTGAAAAATGCGTCCAACCCGCGCGTTGGAGTGCAGATATTGAGGCATTCACCAATATGATTATTGAAACCGCACAACCGGGCGATCATATTTTGGTGATGAGCAACGGTGGCTTTAGTGGCATTCATGGCAAATTGCTCGCAGGTTTGAAAGCGAAAGCAGAAACAGAGCGAGATGATTAAATTCTCTTAGCTAGCTATTTGATAACCCCAGTGATTCTTATGATTACTGGGGTTTTTTTATGTTTGGCATACCCAATGGGCACTGTTCTGTGACGAGACTTAATGTTATTGGACTATTCATTTCTTTTTTTAAACTTCCCATATAACAATCTACTGAATCAGTAAAAAGGTGGAATAAACAACCAACAGCAATGGCTTTAAGCTTCCATGATGGCATGAATAATAATACGACATAGACAACTGTAGCCCAAAAGGAATGGAGTGGGTGGAAACCAATGCCACAGCGCTCTGGGTCGAAAATCGGATCAGCTAGCAGATGATCTAAGTCGATAGCCATCGTGGCAATCATAATCAGGGCCGCTAGTTTCCAATTTTTTCGCCAAAATAGGTAACCAAAGGCAATTGGCATTAGGAAGTGAAAGCCGTAGTGTATGAAGTTACGGAAAATATCAAATAGCAAAATGATGTCTCAAAATAGAATAGAAACAGACAAAAACAATAAGAGGGAAATCAATTTCCCTCTTAAGCTAATGTATATCAATAGATTAAAGCTCTTGTTCAAATAACGCTAGAATCGCTTCATACAGTTCTTTTGTGGTGAAATTATTTGCCGGTGTTGAGAAGATAGTATCATCACCAGCAATACTACCTAAAATCCCTTCTGCTTTGCCTAATGAATCTAACAAACGTGCAATAAGCTGTGCAGCTCCAGGGCTAGTTCTGATCACGACAACAGAAGGGTTATAGTCTATATCCAAAACCAAGTTTTTGAGTGGACTGGTAGCGGTAGGGACACCAGGCTCTGTAGGCAGGCAATATACCATTTCCATTTTTGCATTACGGGTGCGAACTGCACCAAATTTGGTAAGCATTCTGGAAATTTTTGATTGGTTAATATTTTCGAAGCCTTCTTCTTGCAAAGCTGTGACGATCTCAGCTTGCGAGCTAAATTTTTCTTCTTTAAGTAGGGCTTTAAAAGCCTTAACCAAGTCTTCTTGTTTAGACGGAGTGCGCATAATTAACCCATTCTTTTGCATTGAACCAAGTTGTATTATCCGTAAAAGTGCATTTTTATGCAACAAAATTGCGTTATGATGATTTTATAACCAGTGAATAACTTAAAGTTAGATAAGCTTGTTTCGAGCTGATAGTCAGAAGTATTTATTTATCGTAAATTGTGGGAATGAAAAATTAGCATAATAGAACAATGAATTTTTCAGATGTCTGCTGTAAATTTATTGTTAATAAAAATATTTTTGATTGAATAATATACACTAAAAACAACTTATTGTGCGAAATGCAATACTCTGAAAAACTATTTGTTAAAAAAGTGCCCGTTATCTCATTAACAGATAAGGAATTTGTTTAGAATACTGGCAATTAATAAACAAGTTCTCTTGCGTTAAACTCTCTCTCTATCTGTTAACAAATTGTTTTTTATACGTAATGTGTTAAGTGTATAACAAATAAAGTGATATCTTTTTAAAGTACAAATTAAGGAGTTTCAGAATGAAAGTTGCAGTCCTAGGTGCAGCAGGTGGTATCGGTCAGGCTCTCGCCCTTCTTCTCAAAAACCAGCTCCCAGCAGGTTCAGAACTCTCCCTCTACGACATCGCACCAGTTACTCCAGGTGTTGCTGCTGACCTAAGCCATATCCCAACTGATGTTAAAGTGACAGGCTTTGCCGGCGAAGATGCAAAACCTGCATTGAAAGGTGCTGACATTGTTCTTATTTCTGCGGGTGTTGCACGTAAACCAGGTATGGATCGTTCTGACTTATTTAACATCAATGCGGGTATCGTCCGTAATCTGATCCAACAAATTGCTGAAACCTGCCCTAAGGCATTGATTGGTATTATCACTAACCCAGTGAATACTACCGTTGCTATCGCTGCGGAAGTCCTGAAAAAAGCAGGAGTATACGATAAAAACCGTTTATTCGGTGTGACGACGTTAGATATCATTCGTTCTAATACGTTTGTTGCTGAGCTGAAAGGCAAAAATGTTAATGACCTTGAAGTGCCTGTTATTGGTGGCCACTCAGGTGTGACTATTCTGCCATTGTTATCTCAAATTGAAGGTGTTAGCTTCACTGATGAGGAAGTTGCCGCGTTAACCAAACGTATTCAAAACGCAGGTACAGAAGTCGTTGAAGCGAAAGCGGGTGGCGGGTCTGCAACTTTATCTATGGGCCAAGCAGCTGCACGTTTAGGTTTATCTTTAATTCGTGGTCTCCAAGGCGAAAGCAATGTAGTTGAATGTGTTTACACTGAAGGTGATGGTGAACACGCTCGCTTCTTCGCACAACCAGTTGTTTTAGGTAAAAACGGTATCGAAAAGCACTTACCAATCGGTAAATTAAGCGCATTTGAAGAGAAAGCGCTGAAAGACATGCTAGATGTATTAAAAGCAGATATCGAATTAGGTGAAAAATTCATTAATGGCTAATGCCAATTAATTTTTCCTAATAGTGAATGTGAAGGGTTGAGTTTCGTTTAGAACTCAACCTTTTTTATTGGGTAAGTCATCATGAAGCATGCTGTCGCATCCAATGGTCCCAATGCGGATCTGATGGTATTTTCTCTACTAAAAAATCAATAAATGTCCTGATTTTAGGTGAGTGTGTATGGGCTGGGTGGTATAAAGCATATAGGGCAAATGGGGTGGATTTAGGGTCATAATCCAATAAGACAGGGAGCAACTCTCCGTTTTCAATATAATTGCCTAGCATATAAGTAGGTAAACAAACGATACCTTGATGGCAGCGTGCTGCCTCTAATAACCCTAAACTACTATTTACCTCAATCATATTATTAATTTCTAGAGGATATGCGCTACCGTCTTTATCCGTCATGCGCCAGGTGTCAGGAATATTTGGATTAATTAAACAATTGTGTGATGCAATATCGGCAGGGGATTGAGGAATACCATATCGTTCGAAATAAGTACGGCTTCCACAGTATACCCAATTAATATTACAAATTTTCCGTAATGCAAAGTTTTCAGGTGGGTGGCTGGTAATTCGTAATGCAATATCGAAATCAACTTCATTTAAATTAATAAGTTCGTCATTAAGGTCAACAGACAAACTCACTTTAGGATTGGTTTCTCGGTATTCACTGTATATTTGCATTAAATGACAAACTCCAAATGCAATAGAACAGGTAATTTTTAATTGCCCTTGAGCATGTTGATAGAAGCTGGCGGTATTGACCAGTGAGTCATCGAGATCGGCTAATAAGTTTTGCGATCGTTGCAATAAATAGCGCCCTGCGTCCGTTAAAATAAAATTTCGCGTTGTGCGCTTTAGGAGTACAACCCCCAACTGATCTTCGAGTTGTTGAAGGCCTCGACTAACTGATGATGGCGTTACATTCAGCTTCTTTGCAGCCAGGCTGAAGCTATTACACTCGACGATTTTGATGAATAACTCTAAATGCCGAAAAATCGCGTAGCTGTCAATTTTTGCTTTAAACGCAAAAGTGTTTTTATTTATTAGCATTGTCATGCCCTATTAAACCCGTTTATTCCAGCATACTATAATTGTGAATTTATCGCAGTTTACTCATGCCACACCAGTTTTAAAAAGAAATGTAGCTTCTACACAATATTGTTGTTCCTAACTTTTTTAATAATTAAATCTATAACGTTGAGGAATAGACTATGTCTAATAGTATTCAGGCAAGTGCAGATAATCCGATTAATACAAAAAAGATCCCCTTTACAAAATATGATGTTGGTTGGGTTATTTTATGCATTGGTATGGCAATTGGTTCAGGGATTGTTTTTATGCCTGTGCAAATTGGTATCAAAGGTATTTGGGTCTTTATTGCTGCAACAATACTTTCTTATCCAGCAATTTATTGGCTACAAAATTTATATCTCAGAACATTATCTGAATCTGAAGAATGTAATGACTACGCCAGTGTTATTACACAATATTTAGGTAAAAACTGGGGGATAGCATTAGGGATTGCCTATTTTTTGATGTTATTGCATGGAATGTTCTCTTACTCGCTGGCGGTCACCTTCGATAGTGCTTCTTACATTAAAACGTTTGGATTAACGGAAGGGCTATTATCTGATTCTGTTTGGTATGGGTTGATTATTATTTCAGTATTAGTCGCAATTGCTGCACAAGGGGAGCGGTTACTGTTTAAAGTCTCTGGTCCAATGGTTATTGTAAAATTCGGTATTATCGTACTGCTTGGTATAGTGATGGTTCCATATTGGAATTTTGCCAATATCACAGCATTTCCTGATTTTCTCCCATTTATGAGAGATGTTTTTTTAACACTACCATTTACCTTATTTTCTATATTGTTTGTGCAAATATTGAGCCCCATGAACATTGCGTATCGTAAAATAGAAAGTGATAAGCGTATCGCGACATACCGAGCAATACGCGCCAACCGTGTTGCGTATATTATTCTCGCCGTTGCAGTCTTGTTTTTTGCTTTTTCTTTTACTTTCTCAATTAGCCATGAGCAAGCCGTATCGGCCTTTGAACAAAATATTTCAGCATTAGCGATTGCTGCTCAAGTGATACCTGGGGCAATAGTGAAAGTGATGACCGCATTACTCAATATTTTTGCAATCTTGACGGCATTCTTAGGAATTTATTTAGGCTTCCAAGAAGCAATCAAAGGCATTGTTGTCAATCTATTGAGTCGATTTATTCCTGAAGAACGCATTAACCAAACAGTGCTACATTATGGGGTATGCTTAGGCGTTATCATTGCACTGTGGTTTTGGGTTTCAACACGGTTTTCTATTCTGTTTTTCATGCAACTTGGCGGCCCATTATTTGGTATCGTTTCTTGCTTAATTCCTTGCTATCTGGTTTACAAAGTTCCGGCATTACACAAATTTAAAGGCCCAACAGTGTGGTTCATCATTTTCTTTGGTGTGCTGTTATGCCTATCTCCATTCTTTAAATTTTTCGAATAAATAATGATGTTGTTGAGAGGATCTCATGAAGAAAAAAGCGGTATCTGAATTTCATGTTGATACACAAGTCACCCAGCTAGGGAGAGACCCTGCTAAGCAAGCTGGTTTTGTAAATGCTCCCGTTTATCGTGGTTCGACGGTCGTATTTCCAACTGTTGATGCCTTAATCAATGATAGGGCGGAATTTAATTATGGTACAGCGGGCACGCCAACAATTAAGCAATTGGAGCAAGCTTGGTCCGCTCTTGCTGGAGCCGAAGGGACGGTGCTTTCACCATCTGGTTTAGGCGCGATTGTGTTGGCATTGCTGACAACATTGAAAACAGGTGATCATTTATTAATGCCTGATAGTGTTTATCGGCCAACACGTAAGTTTTGTCATGGTCTGTTGGATAAAATGGGGATCATCACAACCTATTATGACCCGATGATTGGTGCTGACATTGAAAAACTGGTAACGCCAAATACCAGCACAATTTTTTTAGAATCTCCAGGTTCTCAAAGTTTTGAAATTCAAGATGTGCCTGCAATTGTTGAGGTTGCAAAACGCCATGATATTGCGACGATTATTGATAATACATGGGCGACACCTTTATTTTTTAAAGCTCATGAACTGGGTTGTGATATCTCGCTGGAAGCAGGCACCAAATATTTAGGCGGCCATTCTGATTTGCTAATGGGAATTGTCTCGGCGAATCAAGCGTGGTGGCCGAAACTACGTGAAACTTATGATTACATGGCCATGTTGCCGGGAGCAGAGGACTGTTTTCTTGCATTGCGGGGTTTGCGAACCTTACCTATTCGCTTAAAAGAAGCTCAAGAAAGAGCTTTAAATATTGCACATTGGCTGCAAGAACGAACCGAAGTGATTCGTATTTTACATCCTGCATTTGCTGATTGCCCAGGCCATGAAATTTGGAAGCGGGATTTTACTGGTTCATCGGGGCTGTTTTCCATTGTACTTGACCCTAAATATACCCAAACAGATATTGCAAAAATGCTGGATGGTTTATCAATTTTTGGTATGGGGTATTCATGGGGCGGTTTTGAAAGCTTAATTATTCCATTTAATTGTGCTGAATATCGAACTGTGACTAATTGGAACCCTGGTGGACCGACATTACGACTGCAGATTGGCTTAGAAAATTTAGATGACTTAAAACAAGATCTCGCTGACGGTTTTTCTCGGATGAAATAAACAAGACCGTTCTTTATTGGAGAGCCATCTAAGGATAATGCCGTGAATAAATTGATTTATTATTCACGGCGTTATAATTATATCAATTCAATTTTTAATCTTCTGCTGGTGTTTTTACTCTGACTTTTCTTTCTAATAAATCCCCTGTAATTGGGTCATAATAACGACTTGGCCAAATTTCAGCGGGGTGGATCGCTAAGAAATTGGCAATAATCCATTCCCCTTTAGGCCAAGGGCGTGATAGTGCATTTGCTAACGTTGAAGAGCTTAGTCCTGCCTCGCGCGAAATTGCGGCAAGAGTTGTCCCACGCTTACGTAAAGCTGCAATGATATCTGCAGGGTGCCAGTCCGACTTCCGTAAAATCATTTTTTAGTCCTTTTTTCACTTAGAATCATGTAGAGTTAGTGGTACGAGTAACCGAAAATTATGATACATTCAGTACATCCGTTTAGTTATTGGAAATAAAATAACAGAAATTTCCCAAAATAATTTCTGATTTTTTCTTAAAAATTCATTTTATGAAACTATCGTGGTTTTTATGAAATTAAATAGAAAGTCAGAATGAATAACTGTGAATTAGGATAAGACTTTGATGTTAAAACTAACTCTTTCTAGTTAGGGATAGAAATGGCATATTTAATGCTACTTTTTACTCGTACTCGTAATATATCTAGATTAGTTAATAAAATTAGTTAAATTATTAGTGAGTAAATTATTTAATTGTCTGTTATTAAAAGAAATTAGAATGCTAATAACAAATATAATTTGTATATTATTATTTATAGGCATAAATAAAACGAATGAGTTAATGAGGTTTTGAGAAAATATAGATAGTTTTCAACAACTGAGAATTAAATTGTCATCATGACTAGGAGGGTCAGCATGTACAAGGAATGGCTAACGGCAAAAGAGCTGCTTGGGTTACAAGGGCTTCCCATGACAACTCAAGGTATTAATGCAATGGCAAGGCGTGAAAACTGGGTAAGCCGTAAAAGGCGAGGTATTCAAGGCAAAGCGTTGGAGTACCATATTAGTTCTTTACCTATCGATATTTTTGAGGGGCAGTTTGCTAACGAAACTTCATCTCCTTATCAAGTAAAACGAAATGATAATGCCTTTATTTGGCAGGAAGCTTATAACCAGCTTTCTAATGATGAACGAGACACTATCCTGACATTTATTATGCGTGAAGGCACATTAGCACTAATTGATTTAATTAATAATAAATAATTTACAATTACTTAAGGTGTAAATAATTAATATATAAAAATAATATTATATTGAATTTAAAAAATTTTTTAACAGATGACATTTTAGTAAAGCTGCAACAGCAGGTTTCATAATATAAGTGTGAAGTGAAAAATGAAAAAATTATGGTTCACTGCCAAAGAATTAGCTGGGTTAGAAGGACTCCCGACATCACCCCAGGGAATTAACCTAATGGCAAGACGAGAAGGCTGGAAAAACCGCCGTAAAAGAGGGGTGCAAGGTAAGGCTGTTGAGTATTATTATGAAAGCTTACCGGGGGAAATCCAAGGGCAACTTAGCCTGCATGAGCCTTCGGTAACTTACCAAAGTCAAAGAACAGATGCATTACAGATCTGGTCAGAAGCGTATTATCAATTGACAGAGTCTGAGCGCAATAAAATAGTGAAGTATATCCTGCGTTATGGTTTGTCGTCACTGCTTGCGCAAATCGATGAAGAAGACAAAGGGGAAAAATAGCGTTTCCCCTTTTCTTGACCTGTTTTGCCTTTTCTAGTGACTAAGAATGGCGTTGGATTGCGATATAAGCTAAGCCGATCAATGCATCTTTATAAATTGAATCTTCAATTACATTTAAGGCATCAATCGCTTTTTGTGCTTCTTCTTGGGCTCTTGCATAAGTATATTCAAGGGAACCACAGCGTTTCATAGTTGCAAGAACAGTATCTAACAGATGACGCCCATTGCCTTGTTCAATCGCTTGGCGGATCAATGCTGACTCTTCTTCATTACCATTTTGCATCGCGTGAAGTAGGGGAAGTGTAGGCTTACCTTCATCTAAATCATCCCCCGTATTTTTCCCCAGCTGAGCATTGTCTGCATCATAATCGAGTAGATCGTCAATTAACTGAAAAGCTGTCCCAATATAACGACCATAATCTTGTAGTGCTTTTTCTTGCTCTGGTGTCGCATTGGCTAAAATCGCAGATGCATGGGCTGCTGCTTCAAAAAGACGTGCGGTTTTACTGTAGATCACTTGCATATAGTTTTCTTCAGTAATGTTAGGATCGTTGCAGTTCATCAATTGCAAAACCTCCCCTTCAGCGATCACATTCGTCGCTTCAGACATCAGTTTTAGCACCCGCATTGAATCGAGATCTGTCATCATCTGGAATGATCGAGTGTAAATAAAATCACCAACTAAGACACTCGCAGCATTACCAAAAACAGCATTTGCAGTTTGCTTTCCGCGACGCATATCGGACTCATCAACGACGTCATCATGCAGCAAAGTTGCTGTATGAATGAACTCGATCAATGCAGCAACTTGGGTATGTTTATGACCCGAGTAACCTAAGGATCGACCAGCAAGCACTGCGATCATAGGCCGGATCCTTTTACCGCCACCACTGACGATGTAATAACCAAGCTGGTTAATTAGCGCAACATCTGAATTCAATTGACTGAGGATGGCTTCGTTTACCGCTGACATATCCTCAGTTGTCAGTTCAATAATAGATTCTAAATTCATCTTAATTTATTCATATTATTAGTTTTTGGTTCATTCCCGAAATAAAAAGTTGGGAGACCGATAGAACAGTTATCTTTCTAGCATAACATTATTAATTATAAGATTATCAGGTGTGATGCAAAAAATGTTTAAATAAGTAACAATTGAGTGAATAGGGACAAAATCAACGTTCAAAAACGGTTATTGAGAAAAAAGTCGTATTTTTTGTCATCTAACCGCATTATTGGCTTGTGTTCTGCTGCTTTTTTGCGTAGAATTCGCGCCCTATTGTGAATATTTTATAGCGTGCTCTGGAATTGAAATATTTAGCGGGTACGCGGAAAGCGGAGTTAATATGTACGCGGTTTTCCAAAGTGGTGGTAAACAACACCGAGTTAGCGAAGGTCAAACTGTCCGCCTAGAAAAGCTGGACATCGCAACAGGTGAAACTGTTGAATTTGATCAAGTTCTGATGGTTGCTAATGGCGATGAGATCCAAATCGGCGCTCCTGTCGTTGAAGGCGTTAAAGTGAAAGCGGAAGTGGTTGCACACGGTCGTGGCGAAAAAGTTAAAATCGTCAAATTCCGTCGTCGTAAACATAGCCGTAAACAACAGGGTCATCGTCAGTGGTTCACTGATGTTAAGATCACTGTCATCGCTTAAGATTTAGGAGAGCAGATTAATGGCACACAAAAAGGCTGGTGGTTCGACTCGTAACGGTCGTGACTCAGAAGCAAAACGTTTAGGTGTTAAACGTTTTGGTGGTGAAGCTGTATTAGCAGGTAGCATCATCGTTCGTCAACGTGGTACTAAGTTCCACGCAGGTAACAACGTAGGTTGTGGCCGTGACCACACTCTGTTCGCATTAGCGGACGGTAAAGTTAAATTTGAAGTTAAAGGTCCAAACAATCGTAAATTTATCAGCATCGAAGCTGAATAAGTTTTCTGACCTTTAATTCAGAATTAAAGCCCTGCAAAAACCTTTTGCGGGGCTTTTTATATTCAGATATTTGATCTTTAATGAACTACACACGTATTAAAGATGCACCATCTCTGAGTAGAACAGCCATCCAGCGTTATGCGGCTCAGAAGCGGAGAGAGAATTATGAAATTTGTAGATGAAGCCAAAATATTGGTCGTGGCAGGAGATGGTGGCAATGGTTGTGTCAGCTTCCGCCGTGAAAAATACATCCCTAAAGGGGGACCGGACGGTGGTGACGGTGGCGATGGTGGGGACGTTTACTTACAAGCAGACGAAAACCTCAACACGCTAATCGACTATCGTTTTGAAAAATCATTTCGTGCAGAACGTGGCCAAAATGGCCAAAGTCGTGAATGTACAGGTAAACGTGGTCAAGACATCACTGTAAAAGTACCCGTAGGAACGCGTGTACGCGATTTAGGGACCAACGAAGTACTTTGTGATATGACTCGTCATGATCAACGTCATATGGTCGCTAAAGGCGGCTTCCATGGGCTTGGAAATACCCGTTTTAAATCTTCAGTGAATCGTGCTCCACGTCAACGTACCATGGGGACAAAAGGGGAAACTCGCGAAATACTGTTAGAACTAATGCTGTTAGCAGATGTTGGTATGCTCGGTATGCCGAATGCAGGTAAATCTACCTTTATTCGTTCAGTGTCAGCAGCAAAACCAAAAGTTGCTGATTATCCATTTACCACTTTAGTCCCAAGCTTGGGTGTCGTGCGTATGGATAACGAACAAAGCTTTGTGGTTGCGGATATTCCAGGGTTGATCGAAGGCGCAGCGGAAGGTGCAGGCCTTGGGATCCAATTCCTGAAACACTTAGAACGTTGTCGTGTCTTACTTCACTTGATTGATATTTGCCCTATTGATGAGTCTGATCCTGTCGAAAATGCGAAGATCATCATCAGTGAGTTAGAAAAATACAGTGAAAAGCTGGCAGCAAAACCACGTTGGTTAGTCTTCAATAAGATTGATATCTTAGGTGAAGAGGAATCAGCACAGCGCGCAGCAGAAATTGCCAAAGCGATGGGCTGGGAAGATAAATTCTATATGATTTCAGCAGTTAACCACGAAGGTGTGAAAGCACTGTGTTGGGATATCATGGAATTTATGAATACTCAACCGCGTGATATGGCAACGACTGAAGATACACAGCAACCTGAAAAAGTTGAATTCATGTGGGACGATTATCACAAAGAACAACTTTCTGGTACTGAAGATTTTGATGATGACTGGGATGACGATTGGGATGAAGATGACGACGAAGGTGTCGAAATTATTTATCAAAAATAGTTTATCTTAGAAATGTAAAAAGGCGCGAAAGCGCCTTTGAGGTTGTTGACAAAGT